>JAERRP010000442.1 GCA_016735415.1 Desulfobacterales bacterium
GCGCTCATCGACGGTTCAACGGATATCGCCGACAGCTCCCGTTTCATCAAGGGGAAGGAAGTCAGCCTGGCCGTCAAAAATGGAATCTATCCGGTTCCCTTTGCCGTTGCCTATGACTGTATCGTGCCGGTAGTTCATCCCACGAATCCCATCGTCAACATCACCATGGCGCAGCTTAAAGACATCTATATGGGAAAGGTTAAGAACTGGAAAGAGCTCGGCGGCCCGGACCTGCCCGTGGTGGTTATTTCGCGGGACACCTCCTCAGGCACCTATGAGGTGTGGCACAAAAAAGTTATGAAAAAGGAGCGGGTATATCCGGGCGCACTTCTCCAGGCATCCAATGGCGCGGTTTCCCAGGCAGTGGCAAAAAACAAAAACGCCGTCGGTTATATCGGTATCGGGTACATAACCAAAGACGTAAAATCGTTGATGGTCAACCGAATCGTCGGTTCAGCCGCGACAACCTTGAACGGCACCTACCCCATCAGCCGTCCCTTGTTTATGTTCACACCGGGATGGCCCAAAGGGGAGGTGCTGAATTTCATCAACTTTATGATAAACCCTGAAAAAGGTCAGAAGTATGTTGCCGAAGCAGGGTATGTACCCCTGTATTAATTGAGGGATCGTTGTTGTATGTCAAAAAGCAATAAAACAGGAAAAGGCCGTCAAAACAGGGAGCAGGTCATCCGGTTTCTTTTCTTCGGGGTGGCTTTGGCTTCCATAACCACCCTTTTCCTGATTGCCCTCTTCCTGTTTGTGGAGGGCATTCCCATTTTCAAAGAGGTATCGGTTTCGGACTTTGTCTTCGGAAAATATTGGTATCCCACCGATGATCCGCCCGATTTCGGGATTTTCCCGCTGATTATGGCATCCATTGCGGTGACGGTGGTTTCATCGGCCATTTCAATCCCGTTAGGGGTATTGACAGCCCTCTATCTGGCTGAAGGTGCCTCGGCCCGGGTTCGTGAATGGGTCAAACCGGTTGTTGAACTCCTGGCGGCCCTTCCATCGGTGGTGATCGGCTTTTTCGGGATGGTCATTGTGGCGCCTGTTCTTCAGGAGATATTGGATATTCCAACGGGGCTCAATCTCTTCAATGCCTCCCTGATGCTGGCCTTTATGTCCATCCCCACCATCTGCAGCCTTTCGGAAGACGCCATTTTCGGTGTTCCCGGAGAACTCAAGGAAGCCTCCCTGGCTTTGGGCGCCACGCACTGGGAGACCATAGCACGGGTTATCTTTCCCGCATCCATTTCAGGCATCTGCACCGCCGTTATCCTGGGAATGTCAAGGGCCATGGGAGAAACCATGGTCGTGCTGATGGTTGCGGGAGGCGCCACCATGATACCCACATCGTTGTTTGACCCCGTAAGGCCCATGCCGGCCAGCATCGCAGCCGAGATGGCCGAGGCCCCTTTCCTGAGTGAACACTATTACGCCCTGTTCGCCATAGCCATCATTCTGTTTTTGTTTACGTTGGCATTTAACGTGATCGCCGAACAGTTTTCACACCGCTACCGGCAGGTCGGGGCAGCGACCCTGTAATGAGTATGGATGTTCAGGACAAAAAAATGGACGGCATTAATCGTAAAGAGGGCGTGCAATTCCGCAGGCGATTCATTCAGGCGGGGATGTTCAGCCTTTTCAGAATTTCCGCAGTCATTAACGGGGTAGCCTTGTTGGTGGTGGTCTACTTCCTCGTGGCAAGGGGGTGGCATGCCATCAACTGGACTTTTCTCAGCCAGCCGCCCGTGGATTCCATGACCAAAGGGGGGATCCTTCCCTGTATCGTCGGAACCCTTTGTCTCAGCATCGGCGCCATTGCCGTAGCCCTTCCCATCGGTGTGGCATCCGCCATATATCTGAATGAATATGCACGGCCCGGCCGAATTGTGCGTCTCATTCGTCTGGGAATCAATAACCTCGCCGGGGTTCCTTCGGTGGTTTTCGGCCTATTCGGTTTGGCCTTTTTTGTGGTATATCTGGAAATGGGCGTGAGCATCCTTGCGGGGTCTTTGACCCTGGGGGCATTGACCCTTCCGGTGATTATCGGCTCCACGGAAGAGGCCCTCAGGACCGTGCCGGACACCTATCGGGAGGCTTCTTTGGGCCTTGGCGCCACCAAATGGCAGACCATTCGTTGTGTGGTGCTCCCGGCAGCACTGCCAGGGATTCTCACCGGCACCATTCTGGGGGTCAGCAGAGCGGCCGGAGAAACCGCCCCCATCATGTTCACGGCGGCGGGGTTTTACACGCCATCTCTGCCCACATCCATATTTGATGAAATCATGGCGCTTCCGTATCACATCTATGTGCTCGCAACCGCAGGCACGGATATCGAAGCCACGCGACCGCTTCAGTACGGAACAGCCCTGGTGTTGATTGCTCTCGTACTCGGCTTGAACCTTATTGCCATTATTTATCGGTCACGGCTCAGAAAAAAGCGATGATGGACTGGTATTAGGACCCTTATGGAAAATTCACCCAAAATGTCGGCGCAGGACCTTGATTTTTACTACGACGATTTTCATGCCCTTTACGGGATCACACTGAACACCCAAAAAAATCAGGTGACGGCCCTCATCGGCCCATCCGGTTGTGGAAAAAGCACCCTTTTGCGTTGCCTCAACAGAATGAACGATCTGATTCCCTACAGCAGGGCTGACGGCAAGGTTCTCCTTGACGGCGAAGATATCTATGCTGCCAGTGTGGACGTGGTAACATTACGCCGCCATGTGGGCATGGTCTTTCAAAAACCCAACCCCTTCCCCAAAACGATTTTTGAATATGTGGCCTACGGTCTGCGGGTCAACGGCATGAAAGACAAGGGCCCTCTGCGTGCCAGGGTC
>JAERRP010000370.1 GCA_016735415.1 Desulfobacterales bacterium
GCCAGGTCCGTGCGGTGCTGGGGCTGGAGGAACCTTACAGCGAAGAAGATATCAGCGATATCATGCAGCAGCTGGAACAGCCCATGGGCGCCGTGAGCCGCGTTCAGCACGGACGGCACCAGTACTGGCTCTTGCGCTATCTGGAAGGCAGGATTGGCGAGCGCGAGGAGGCTATCGTTCTGACGCGGCGGCGGCACGGTTACCAGGTGCTGCTGATGGCCTACCTGGTTGAATGCGACCTGCCGCTGTCCGTCGGACTCAAGCTCAAGCCCGAGGACGTGATCGAAGTCACCATTCAGCACGTGAGTGCCCGCAAGGGAACGCTCGCGGTGTTCACCTCCTGAGGCCGGGTGGCGATGAACGTGCGGCCGCGCGGCCTCAGCCGATTCTTTCCCGCCTGCCTCTGTAGCAGCGTTTTTCCACATATCCCCCTGATTGCGGGTCCAGGACGGCTTCGTGTTCATGAATCAATTTGGGCCCGCCTTCCCAGGCCCCGCAGGCCATGACCACCGGATCGCCCAGGTTGAACTTGCGGTTGCAGGCCGCACAGCCCTCATGGTTGAGCCGGTTGAGGCGTTCCAGGTCGATGATGGTTTTGGAAGGTGTTGCGGTCGCCATCATGATGGCCTCCTTTATATTGTTGCCGGGAGAACCGGCCGGATCGGATCGTTAGAGATGTCGGGCCGCGTGTCCACAAGCGGCGGCCCACGGTGAGAAAAAATTAAGCGCCGGCCCCGGGCCTGTCAAGCCAAGCGAACCGGAGGAGCCGATTCAGGGGCGCGCGGCACGGGCGCCGGGAACGGCCCTTGAACAGGAGATAAACGGCGTAATGGCCATTGTGCGCGGGTACGTTTATATCATCACGGCCGCCGTTTTGTGGGGCATGATCGGTCCGCTGGCTAAACTGGCTTTCCAGGAAGGGGTGGCCCCCCTGGAAGTGGCTTTCTGGCGGGCCTTTTTTGCCTGGCTCTGTTTCGGTGGACAGGCCGTCTGGCTGCGGAATGTGCGCGTGCGCCGGGCCGACCTGCCGCTGCTGGCCCTGTTCGGTTTTACGGGCGTATTTCTCTTTTACGGATCGTATCAGATCGCCGTCCAGCAAGGCGGAGCGGCCCTGGCCTCGGTCCTGCTTTACACGGCCCCGGCCTGGGTCGCCCTGATGGCCGCTTTTTTCTTCAAAGAACGCATGACCCTCCCCAAATGGGTGGCCCTCGGTCTGACCCTCGCAGGCGTGACCCTGGTGGCGCTGGGATCCGGAACGGCGGCCAGCGCCGGCGACCGCGTTTCCCTGGTCGGTATCGGCTGCGGGCTGCTGGCCGGGTTCTGCTACGCGCTCTACTATATTTTCGGGAAAGTGTTTGCGGACCGTTATGCGGCCGAGACCGTTTTTCTGTTGATCCTGCCCATAGGGGGTGTCTTCCTGACGCCCTGGGTGACATTCGGCCCCAAGTCGCCGGCCGCCTGGGCGGCTCTGCTGGCCCTGGCCTTCTTCTCCACTTACGGCGCCTATCACTTTTATTACGCCGGCCTGAAGCACCTTGAAGCGGGGCGGGCGGCCATTACGGCCACGCTTGAGCCGGTCGTGGCGGGTGTCGTGGCCTATTTCTGGTGGGGCGAATATTTTACGCTGCAGGGCTATGCCGGCGCTGCCATGATTCTGGCGGCAGTGGCCCTCATGATCCGGGACAACCTCAAAAAGCAGGTCCCCGGGGCGAAAGCACGCCCATGCCCCGAATAACCCTTTACGGCTTCATGGCGCTCCATGTGGGCCTGGCCTCGGCTTCCTATATCTTCGGCAAGGCGGCGGCTGTGGGGTTTGACGATCCGGCGGTTCTCACACTGGCCCGGGCCCTGGGGGCGGCGGTGATTTTCCTCCTGGTGACCGGCACGCTGATTCCGCGACCCCGTTTCAGCCCGCGTGAATGGCTGTATCTCGGCGGTTTAGGATTCTTACTGGTGCTGTGCAACCAGTACTGCTTTCTCAGGGGCCTGCAGCACACCGTCCCCAGCCATCCGGCTCTTTTCTATGCCCTGACGCCCCTGGGGGTTCTGGTGCTGGACAGTTTGATGGGCGGCCAACGGCCTCATAGGGCGAAGGTAACCGGGGTCGGGCTGGCGCTGGGCGGCGTCGTTCTGATTCTGCGGCCCTGGGACGGCGGCGCGGCCTTCAATCAGATTCGGATCGGCGATTACTGGATCATGGGGGCGGTCCTGAGCTGGGTCATCTACACCGTGGCCGTGCGGCCGCTTTGCCGCCGCCATGACCCCCGCACGGTAACCGCCTGGAGTCTGATCATCGGTGCGGCCCTGATGCTGCCTGTGGCCGGCCGGGACTTGATGGCGCGGCCCCTGGCGGATATTCCCGTCAACGTCTGGATGTCCCTGGCCTGGCTGACAGTGATTACCAGTGTCGTCATGATGCTGCTCTGGAATGTGCTGCTGCACGATTTGACCTCGGTTGAGGTGGCGGTCTGTACGAATGCCCAGCCGCCCACGACCGCGTTGTTGACCGCCGTCTTGGCCGCAATGGGATTCCTGGATCGGCAACAGGATCTGGGATTGCTGTTTATCACCGGAATGCTGCTGGTGCTGGGCGGCGTTTTCCTGGTGCAGCGGCGCCCGTCCTGAAGGACATGACCCTGCCCGACGAATTATGTTTGGCGGCTTTGCACGAGCCCTGAGAACAGTATGCTATTTAAAAGGCCCTAATCCCATGCCCATATCGATCAAAACAGACCGCTCCAAGGATATGACCCTTTTTACCGTTCGTGGCACGGTGACGCTGGCGGAGCTGACGGAAGTGCTCAACGCCTACGGCAAAACCGGACCCACCCGAAGCGAGCTATACGATATGCGGGCTCTGGAAGGGGAACGCTTGTCGAGGGACGAAATCGATGCGCTCGCTTCCTACATCAAACGGTTTACCCCGACAACGCGGCCAACCGACAGCAGGACCGCCATTGTCGTGACTGAGGACGTCGACTACGGCATTGCACGCATGATCGCCCTTGTGACTGAAGATGAGGTGCCTTTCCGGGTCGAGGTCTTTCGCACGATCGAAGCGGCCGAAGATTGGATCGGGGTTAACCGGGATTGATAATAGATTGGCCGGCCTTCCCGAAGACATTCGCTTAAATGTGGGTGCGTTTTGATGAGCGTCCTGTAACGGTGCGGGCTTGTCGGCCAGCCGCCTGAATTTTTTTGTGGTAAAGATCCCCGGAAAAGATTACAGTAACTCCATGAAGCCGCCACGGGCCTCAGTATGAGTGGCGACCTTCAGGAGGGACGGACAGGGGGCGCCTCCCCGTGGCACCCCCTGTCTATCGCTCCCGGATGCATTTTCCCCTTTACGGGCGGAGCCAATCCGCCCGTCATCTTGATAATGGGGGCCGTCCTTTAGGGCTCGCGCAAAAATAACTTCACATTTTCAACGCCGATACATCCCGACTGGCGGCGTTGCAAAAGCTCGGAATAGGCTGGCTATTCCTGCGCTTTCTTGGCCAGGCAACCTAATTAACATGCATCC
>JAERRP010000837.1 GCA_016735415.1 Desulfobacterales bacterium
GGCGCTGTTGGTAGGCGATATGAAAACCGTCGGCGTTTCGGGAATGAAGGGGGTTACTGAAATCATCATGGCGTCACATGCGGGTATGACCGGCGATGATTTTGACCAGGCGGCTGCCAAAGGCTAGATTATTGTGGATATGAAGAATGACTGGAAGAGGATCTTCGCTTTCGAAAAAGAGGAATGAGGAATGAGGAACATGATAAAATACGGAAGCCCCAACAGGGTCCGCACGAGCAGCCCTGCGATCGCATGGTTCGTCACGTTGAGCCTTTTGATGGTCTGGCTTTTGCCTTCATGGTCAATCTCTGCCGAGAGCGGAAAGGACGGTAGATCAAAACCGGCACAGATTGACTATGGACGCATAGCGGGAAAATGGTTGCGTCCCGACGGCGGGTATATACTGGAACTGAGTGACGTCAAGACTGAGGGAAAGTTGAAAGCAGCGTATTTTAATCCACGGCCGATCAACGTTGCGAAAGCCGAATGGCGGAGCATGGACGGCCGCATCCAGGTGTTTGTTGAACTGAGGGATGTCAATTATCCGGGGTCAACATACACGCTCATCTATGACTCTGAGCAGGATCGGCTCAATGGATACTACTATCAGGCCTTGCAGAAGATGACGTTTGACGTTGTCTTCATCAGGAAGAAATAACGAGTATTGCTGACACGGGTCGTGCCAAGACAACTGCTTGGAATAATAGCTTTGGAATGACGAGAAACAATTAACGAGAGGAGGGTATTATGGTTCGAGCATTGAAATATGCAACCATTTTTTTCTCCGACAGACCTAAACGTATTGCCGAACATATGCACACCGAAGACTTTGTCTTCGAATGGCAAAGGGGCACCGGTAAGGAAAGCTTTCACGCGGATCCTCCCAATGCCACCTTATCGATTCTTGCTGAGGACGAAATCGTCGATATCGTTGTGAAGTTGAAAAATCCCCTTCTGGCCGGCGGCACCCTCGTGTACGACATCGATGTGCTGGAACAGGACGAACCGATCCCATCCGGCCCGGTGTCATTGTTTATCGATCCCATCGGAAAGCCGCTTTCGCCCGGGTCCATTGCCGGTGTGCGCCGGCGAACCCGGCGCCGAACGCGGAGGCGGGCGGCAGTGTTGTACTAAGCAATGGGTACCGGAGGTTTCAGGCCTCGGGTTTCAGGTTTCAAAATAAAGATCTCAGGTATCAGATCTTGGGTTTCTCTTTTCTGATCCGTGAACGGTTACTAAAGATTTAATCCTAAAAGGAGGACAGAAAATGACAAATCACAATCAGGAAGAGTTAAAACGACTCGATTCAACTTTATGGAAGCTTATTGTGGTTCGTGGTATTGCCCTGCTATTAGCGGGGCTGATACTATTGTTTTTTTCGCAGGGTACCTTAACCGTCCTGATAATCATTATGGGTGTATACTGGTTGATTGATGGTATCGTAACAACATTTAATTCAATAAAAGGACGGAAAGTTTATGCAGCATGGGGATGGGGGATCTTTACCGGTGTCCTGGGGATCATTGCCGGATTGGTGGTATTATCCCAGCCGGTATTAAGTGCCATACTCACTACCTCTTTTCTTGTGTGGTTTCTTGGGATTGCAGCTATTATTTATGGTATAAGCGGCCTTGTAACCGGTATCCGGTTGCGGAAAGAAACCAAAGGAGAATGGACTATGATTCTGGGAGGTCTTTTTTCCATCGTCTTCGGAATCATTCTGATTACATCACCTTTTGTATCAGTTCTTGTAATTATTAAAACCATAGGGGTTATTGCCCTGATTGGGGGTATTTCAATACTTGTTGTGGCCTTCGGAATTAAAAAGAAAGCAAAGTAAAAAATCAACAAAAGGAGATCTGATTTATGAGTCAAGATCCATTTACCGGGACCCTCTTCTTGGCACTGCACGTTCTAATCCAAATTGCGCTCATCGTGAGGGTCCTGCTGCGACCTCATCGGGAGCCGGCTTCGCGGATCGCCTGGATCGTGGTCATCATCACGTTCCCGGTGCTGGGTATCCTCGCTTACATCCTGTTGGGTGAAACGAATATCGGTCGACGCCGCGTGGAGCGGGTGCGAGAGGTCCTCTCGCGGCTGCCGGATGTGGCGGACGCTGCAGGAGCGGATGCGACGAATCTGAAGGTCAATTTTCCGCAACGCTACGCGCATCTGTTTCAAATGGGAAAATCGATCAACGGCTTCGACCCCGTCGGCGGTAACCGGGCGCAATTAATGCAGGATTCGAATGCGACCATCGCCTCCATAGTGGCCGACATCGATGCCGCAAAAGACCACATCCATCTGCTGTTCTACATCTGGCTGCCTGACAACAACGGTTGCAAGGTGGCGGAGGCCCTGAAGCGAGCTGCGGCACGCGGCGTCACCTGCCGAGCCATGGCAGACGGTGTGGGCTCGCATGTCATGATCAACTCGGAACACTGGCAGGCCATGCGTGAAGCGGGCATTCGCCTGGCCGGCGCCTTGCCCATCGGCAATCCGCTGTTGCGGCCTCTGAAGGGTCGTGTCGACCTGCGCAATCACCGCAAGATCGTCGTCATAGACAATCACATCACCTATTGCGGCAGCCAGAACTGTGCCGACCCGGAGTTTCTTGTCAAGGCAAAGTATGCACCGTGGGTGGACGCCATGATGCGCTTCGAAGGACCGATCGCCCGCCAGAACCAATATCTGTTCGCCGGCGACTGGGAGGCTGAAACGGGCGAAAATATCAGCGATCTGCTAAAGCACCCCATCCCGCCGACTCAGCCCGGGCTGCCGGCACAGGTGATCGGGACCGGACCGACAGTTCGCTACTCCGCCATGCCCGAGATGTTCGAGTCGCTGATGTACGCCGTTTCTAGTGGGATGGGTGGAAAGCCTGGCCTAGGCCGCCTGGTAGTAAGCCAAGAACATGTGAGTGC
>JAERRP010000403.1 GCA_016735415.1 Desulfobacterales bacterium
AGCCCCCCGGAGGATGCACCGCAGCCCGACGACCGCTTGACCATCAACCTGGCCGTCGAGGGCATGTGGTGCCCGGCCTGCGCCTGGGTCATCGAAACGGCCCTGGGGCGCAGGGACGGCATCGCCCGGGCCCAATGCAATTTTGCCACCGATCGCCTGCGCTGCGATTACCACCCGGCCCGCTCCTCGCCCCAGGCCATTATCCGCACCGTCAAGGCGCTGGGGTACGGGGCCGCCCCGATGGAAGACGCGCAGCCCCACGATGCCCGCCGCCGTCTTTTTATCCGTTTTGGCATCACCTGTTTTCTGACCATGAACGTAATGATGCTCTCCTTTGCCCTTTACTCCGGCTTTTTTACGACCCTGGACCCGCAGAGCATTCGCTATCTTTCCTGGCCTCTGGTTGTCCTGACGACGGCCGTCATGATTTACGGCGGCTGGCCCATCCACCACAAAGCCCTGACCGGGATCATCGCCGCCCAGCCCGGCATGGAAGCGCTCATCAGCATCGGGGCCTTCAGTGCTTTCATCTACAGCCTGGTTCATTTTCTTTTCGGCAGCATTCATCTTTACTTCGATACGGCCTGCATGCTGATCACCCTCGTACTGCTGGGAAAAATCCTGGAGCGCCGTGCCAAAGACCGGATCCAGGAAGACCTGGGCCACTACTTCGATCTCATGCCCGCCAAGGTGCGACGCTGCACGCCCCAATTCCCCCAAGGGCGTTTTGCCCGTCTCGAACAACTCCAGATGGGTGAGACTTTTGTGGTCAAACCGGAGGAAATCATCCCGGCCGATGGCCGTGTGATCAAGGGCCACGGCGCCGTCGATGAAGCCTCCCTGACCGGCGAGGCGCGCCCGGTCAGCAAGCAGAATGGCGACCGGGTGCAGAGCGGCACCCGCGTTTTGAGCGGCCAGTTTCGCATCCGGGCCGAAGGCGTGGGGCCGGCCTCGACCCTGGGGCGCATGATCGCCATCATGGAAACGGCGCTGAGCAGTAAAACCCCGGTGGAAAGCCGCACCGACCGCGTCCTGCGCGTTTTCGTGCCGGGTGTTGTGGGTCTGGCGGTAGCGACCGCGGCGGTCCTGATGGCCAGAGGCCACACGCTGGACAGCGCCTTTGTCCGGGCCCTGACGGTCCTGGTCATCTCCTGTCCCTGTGCTCTGGGCATCGCTATCCCGCTGGCACGGGTGGCAGCCGTTTCCCTGGCCGCCCGCCAGGGGATTCTCATCCAGGATTTCAGCGTTTTCGACCGCGCCGAGCGGATCGACACCGTGGTGCTGGACAAGACCGGCACCCTGACCGTGGGTCGCTGGCAGCTACTGGCGGTCATCCCCCTGGCGGATCAGACAGAAATGGAAGTGCTGGCCCTGGCAGCCGGACTGGAACAGAAGGCGGACCACCCCATCGCCGTCGAAATTCGAAAGGCGGCCGCCCGCCGGGATATCGCCCCCCTGACCGTCAGCGCAATTCGACAATTTGACAACGGCCTGGCCGGCGAATGGATGAAACGGCGTATCCGATTGGGGGCCGCCGCGTTCATGCCCGCGGCGACCGATGCAGTTTTTTCGACGGCGGTGCCGGCACCATCGAACGATGCCGACGCCCCTCTGGTTTCAAATGTTTACCTGGCCGTCGATGATCAATGGATCGGCCGTCTGGAATTCGGCGACCGCCTGAAGGCCCGGGCAGAGGCCACCAACCGGGCTCTCGAAGCCCGCGGTTTTACCACCCGGCTCGTTTCCGGAGACGGCACGGCCACGACCACTACGGTTGCCCGGCAGATAGGGATTCAAAAGGCTCGCGGCGATCAGTCCCCGGCGCAAAAAGCCGATCACATCGCCACGCTTCAAGCCCGGGGGCATTGTGTGGCCATGATCGGCGACGGCATCAATGACGCCCCGGCCCTGGCGGCAGCGGATGTCGGTGTGGCCGTATTTACCGGACGCCATCTGGGCCGGGAGGCCCAGGCCGTCACCCTGATGCGCGGCGACCCTTATCAACTGGTTGACTTTCTGGATTTCGCCGGCCGGGTCCGGCGGAAGATCTTGCAGAATCTGGCCGGCTCGTTCATATACAACCTGGTGAGCATCCCGGTGGCCATGGCCGGATGGCTTTCGCCGCTGGTGGCCGTGGGGGCCATGCTGCTCTCCAGCCTCAGCGTCACCGGCAACACCCTGCTGCTGCTGCGAGCTGAAAACCGCGAGAAAGATCGAATGCAACCATGACCCCAGCACGGAAATCTCAGGCGACAACGCCCAATGTCGACACCGCCGAGATCGCCAAATTTGAAGCTGCCGCGGCCCGCTGGTGGGAAGCGGGCGGCGAATTCCAGGCCCTGCACAACATCAATCCCCTGCGCCTGAAGTTTATCCGGCAGCGGGCCGATCTGCGCCAGCGCAAGGTGCTGGACGTGGGATGCGGCGGCGGCATTCTGTCCGAGGCCCTGGCCCTGGAAGGGGCCGTGGTC
>JAERRP010000835.1 GCA_016735415.1 Desulfobacterales bacterium
GCCGCCGGCATCCCTTCCGGACTGCACTTCATTTCCGCCGCTGAAATCAGCACGGCGGCACCGGAGCACTTCCCATGCCATGGCAGCCTGCATCTTCTGGGTTATGGTGTAAACCCGGACGACGACCAGCTGCGGCAGGCCCTTAACCGACTGCAAAGCGCCCGAAAAAACCGCAATCCCCGAATCATTGCCAAACTCAACCGCCTGGGCATCGCGATTACGCTGGACGAACTTGAAGCCGGGGCGGCCGACACTCAGATTGGCCGGCCGCATATCGCCGCCTGGCTCGTCAAGAAAGGGGTTGTCAGGACCTTTGAGGAGGCCTTCGAGCACTATCTGGGAATCGGCCGACCCGCCTATGCCGATAAACATCGCATCGCTTGCGAGGAGGCCATAAGGCTGATCTCCAACGGTGGCGGTGTACCGGTCCTGGCGCATCCCGCCCTGGTCGCCCCTCAAGGCGTCTGGTCGTTGAAGGAACTGATATGCGAATTGAAGGAATGCGGCTTGAAGGGCATTGAAGCTTTCTATCCCGAACATACCGCCAAACAGACCGCAACCTATCTGGCCTGGGCGGATCAGTATGATCTGGTGGCGACCGGCGGCACGGATTTTCACGGTGCCATCAAGCCCGGTATCGAGATGGGTATTGCCGGCGGTGACTTCCATGTCCCCTATCAAAGCTACATCCATCTAACGGCCCTGATCGAACAGGCCCGAACCACGCCCGACGCCCACGCGGGTAAACCGGGCTCTGGTGAATAGAACCGTTAACCGACCGATCCGCCCGGGAAATCACCTGACCATGCACGAAAACCTTAATGCCCTCCACAAAGCGTTGAATTATACTTTCAAGAATCCGGTGCGCCTTCAGGAGGCCTTACAGCACCGCTCCTATGTCAACGAAAGCCCTGAAGCCGATCTCAACGACAATGAAACCCTCGAATTCCTGGGCGATGCCGTTTTGAATCTGGTCGTGGCACACGTGCTGATGCAGCGCTATCCCCAAATGAAAGAGGGCGATCTTTCGCGCACCCGGGCCCGGCTGGTCAGCGAAACCCGCCTGGCCGAAGTGGCCCGGTCGATCGATCTGGGTCGTTATGTGCGGCTGGGGAAAGGGGAAGCGCAGACCGGCGGACGCCGGAAACCGTCCATCCTTGCGGATACCCTGGAAGCGTTGCTGGCGGCGGTTTATCTGGACGGTGGCTACCCGGCGGCCTTTGAGGTTATCGCCTCACGATTGGCTTTCCAATTCGAGGCGGCCGGGACGACGGCCGAGGATACCGATTTTAAAAGCCGGTTGCAGGAATATGTCCAAAACCACCTGAAAACCATTCCGCACTACCGTATCGTGGAGGAAAGTGGTCCGGACCATGATAAAACCTTTAAAGTCGCGCTTGACCTCCAGGGGCTGCAAGTACGAGGGTCCGGGCGCAGCAAAAAAATGGCGGAACAACACGCCGCCTGCCAGGCCCTCAAAACCCTGACCGGTGATGATTGAACGCTTATGCCCTAAGCCGGAAAGGGAATTGCGTCCGGGTATCTTTCAAGGATAAGACGCCCGCGCGCTCACTATCGGAGCGCCCTTTCATCATTCCCGTTTTTCTGCCGCAAGCCGGCTGCCCCCATCGCTGCATTTTCTGCAACCAGCATGTCATCACCGGAACCGAACCCCGGGACGACGATCCGGCGACCCTGTCGGACAGTGTCCGACGGTTCCTGCGTTACCGAAGCGCCCGGCACCCGGTCGCCCAAATCGCCTTTTTCGGCGGCAATTTCCTGGGCCTGCCCCCGGATCGGGTTCGCCGGCATCTCGACTGTGCGGCGGAATATGTCCACCGCGGCGACGTCGACAGCCTGCGTTTCTCCACGCGCCCGGATACCATTTCTGCGGACACCCTCCGGATGATCCGCGCCTACCCTGTCGGCACAGTCGAACTCGGCGTCCAATCCATGGATAATCATGTTCTGGAGCTGTCTCGGCGGGGCCACCGTGCCGGGGACACCATCCGGGCGGTTGCGCAGCTCAAAACCGCCGGCTACGACGTCGGCCTGCAAATCATGACCGGGCTTCCGGGAGATACCGTCCGCAGGACGGAAACGACCGCCGCCGGTGTTATCGCTCTGGTGCCAGCTTTTGTGCGGATCTATCCCACCCTGGTGCTCGCGGGCAGTCCCCTGGCCCATGCTTTTAAAACGGGCCGCTACCGCCCCGCGTCCCTTGAGGACAGTGTTCGCCTGGTGGCACGCCTCTGGCTGATGTTCGCGGCCGCCGGTATCCGTGTCG
Organism: Desulfobacterales bacterium; assembly: GCA_016735415.1. The sequence goes on from JAERRP010000835.1 coordinate 2,288, forward strand.
TTCGCATGGGGCTCCAGGCCGCCCCGTCCCTTACGGATCCCGCCAACCTGCTGGCCGGCCCCTATCATCCGGCCTTCGGTGAACGGGTTCTCAGCTGCATTTTCCACGACATGGCTGACGCCGCCCTTGCCCGGTTGCCATCGGAACGGGTACGGTTGCGCGTGAACCCGCGGCGTCTTTCGGTAATGACGGGCCACCGCAAGAGCACGCGCGCGCGACTGCAATATGCCCACAATCTGCACGATCTCAGGGTGCTGGCCGATGAAACGCTTCCTTCCAATCAATTGGAAGTTGACAAGGTTTAGTCCCCTGTTGCATCTATCAACTGTCGGACAGGGCCTTATCCGCCAATGCCTCCCGCCCTGTTCGCGGCGGCCAATTGAAAGCCTCAGGGGGCCCTTGCCGTCCGGAGAGCCTGCATGCGTTTACGCCTGATTCTGCTGGTCTTATCACTTTTGACCTTCCTGTCGACCTCGATTGGCGGCTACCTGTATTTCCGCAACCTCAAAGAATCCGCCCTGCTGGAAGCCGAACAGCAGGCCTCCATCCGTGTGCAAATGCTGCGTATCAACCTGAGAGCGCAGATATCCGAAAATATCCGTCCGGCCCGGGTTCTGGCCGGCATTCCTGAAATCGTCCAGGCCCTGGCAAATCCATCGAGGGCGCAACTTTACCAGGCCAACACCGTTCTGGACCATTTCCAGAAAAATCTCGATGTGGATGTGTGCTATCTCATGGACCGCAGCGGACTGACGATTGCATCCAGCAACCGCAAGGATGCGGACAGTTTTGTGGGCCATAACTTCAGTTTCCGGCCCTATTTCTCTAACGCTCTGGAGCGCGAGCCGACCACCTATCTGGCCCTCGGAACCACCTCGGGCAAAAGGGGTGCCTACTGCAGCTGCCCGGTGTATACGACCGGCCAGGCGGCCCCGATCGGCGTCGTCGTGATCAAGGCCTCCATCGAACGGGTGGAAGAGGAGCTCGGCCTCGGTCCGGAGGATACCCTCCTGGTCACCAATCCTTTGGGGGTGATCTTTATTTCCAACCGGGCGCAATGGCGCTATCAATTGCTTTGGGATCTTTCCCGGGAGGAAATCGAAAGCATCGCCCAATCGCGACAATTCGGTGAAGGCCCCTGGCGCTGGACCGGGCTGAAGCTTCGCGACGATAAATACGTTCGGGACCGCCAGGGTCGCCGCTACCTCATGAACCGCACCCAGGTGGAGGATTACCCCGGATGGAACATCATCCACCTGCGCAGCCTGGAGGCGATTTCCAGAGTCGTTTCGGAACCGTTGCTTCGCATCACCGGCCCGGTGGTTTTCATGGCGAGTATTCTGGTGGGTTTTTCCGTTTTTTTCCTGTACCGGAAGGCCAGCCAGGAAATCATCAAACGCAAAGGAATCCAGAAAGCCCTGGGCCAAAGCGAGAGCCGCTACCGTTCCCTGTATAACCACACCCCGGCCATGCTGCATTCCATCGACAGTGAAGGGTGTCTGGTCAGTGTCAGCAATTATTGGCTGGAAGCGCTCGGATACCGCCGGGAAGCCGTTCTCAGGCGCAAGCTGACGGACTTTTTCACCGAAAGTTCACGGCAGTTGGCCGAACGCTCGGTTTTCCCGGATTTTTTCCGCACGGGGTTCTGCCAGGACATTCCCTACCAGTTTCGCAAATCCAATGGCGACGTGATCGATGTCCTGTTATCGGCGGTGGCCGAGCGCGACGGCGAGGGGCGACTGGTGCGCTCGCTGGCCGTTTCGATCGACGTTACCGATCGTAACCGGGCCGAGCGCGCCCTTCAGGTGGCCCAGGAAGAGCTCGGCCGTTATACCCGGGGCCTCGAGAAACAGGTCCAGGAGCGCACGCGCGAAATCAACAGCATCCTGCGCTACACCCCCGATGTCGTTTCCATCAAAGACCGTGACGGGCATTATACCCTGATCAACACCTGTTTCGAGCAGATTCTCGGCCGTTCGAACGATGACGTCCGCGGCCGGACCGATACCGACATTTTCCCGACCGACGTGGCCCGCCAGTTCCGGGAAAACGACCTGAAGGTGCTGTGTGAAAGGCGTTCATTCCAGTTCGAGGAACAAATGCCCCACCGCGACGGCACAAAGCACTACTACCTGTCGGTCAAATTTCCATTCTTTGGCCAAGACGGCGAAGCCAGTGGCGTCTGCGAAATCTCAACCGATATCACCGAAGTCAAAAAAACCCAGAACCAGCTCCGCCGGCTATCGGCCAGTATCATGGCCGGCCAGGAAAAGGAGCGGGCGGCCATTGCACGCGAGTTGCATGATGAACTCGGTCAGGTTC
>JAERRP010000515.1 GCA_016735415.1 Desulfobacterales bacterium
TTTGCTCTTGCCCCGGTTTTGCGTGTTGCGCTCGCCGTCGGGGTCCCAGTCGATGCGCTTGAGCGGGAATTGAATGCGGTTGGGCGAGTAGACCCGTTTTTTGTAGGCCAGGGAAAACGGGCCCGGCAGGGATTTCCAGGATGCTTCAATGGATTTGCCGTTACGCTCCATCTTCCACTGGCGCACCTCTTCCTTTTTATACTTCCACCCATAACGGAAGGGACGAATCCGGACGATCTTGCCGTCTTTAACATCCACCATCCCTTCAGCCCCTCCGCCGAAAAACCCGCCGAGGCCAAGGCTTCTTAAAACCGTTTTGTCTTTGGTTTTCAGCTTTGCCATGTTTTGCCTACCTCCTTAAAGGATCAAAATGGGATAAGCCCCTCTATATAAAAAGTATCACCCTGTGTTCGATCAACACCCCGTGGATACACCATCGATACCCGCCGCCAGACGAGCACCGCTCCGGGCGGGCACCATTCCGCCGGCATACGGCGGTAACGATACCCGATATTACATGCAAAACATTCCATGGTACGGTTGCCGCCGCTGCCATCGGCACCAGGGAAAATACCGATCCTGTATAAGAGGGAAGACTTTTTCCGTGCAAAGTGTACCACGTTTATAGAAGTGGAGCGATTCAACTGTCAAGTATTTTTTACATACAATATTACATTAATCGAGCCAGATGGTGTCCAGCGAGCAACTGCCGTCCAGCCGGGCCACCTCGCGTCGGACCACGGCGGCCTGGTGGTGAATTTCGATAAAATAGGGGCCGCTGTGATCGGCCAGCCCGTCAAATTTAAAATCGCCGAACGCATCCGTTTTCGTTTCAGCCAACACCCGCCCATCGTCGAACAGTTGCACCGCTGCGTCCACCACACACTCGGCCACGGTCGCCTGGCCGGTGGCCACGCTGCCGGCCACAAAACAGGCGTCATAGCGGTAAAGGTTCCGGTAGCCCATCTGCGGTTTGATGTTCCCGGCCGTGGAGAGCGGCTGTAAGTCCTGTTCGGTCATCATCGATTGCCACTGGTCATCATCGACATGTACAAGGGACAGCGCCCCGGTGGGGCAGGCCTGGACACATCGGGGCACCTGCCCGTTGTCCGCATCGAGCAGGTGGGCGCAGAGGGTGCACTTTTGGGGTCGCTCGGCGGCTTCATCCCAGCCGATGGCCCCAAAGGGACACGACTGGACGATCTGGCGCTGGCCTTTGGATTTTTCCGGGTCGATAATGACAATACCGTCCGGGCGTTTGAAAACCGCCTGGTGGCGGGCGGCCCGCACACAGGGGGCATCATCGCAGTGCTGGCAGGGAACCGGCAGGTAGGCCACGTCGATCACCGGAAACCGCCCGCGCTCTCTGGTGCGAAGATCCATCCAGCGCTGGCCGTGAATCGGCTGGGCGGCGCTGTAGCCCGGCCAGTCGTTGCCGCAGAACTCATCCTTGCAGGCCAGAAAGCAGTTGTTGCAGTTTTCGCACAGGGCCACGTCGATGACCAGGTGGAATTTTTTCATGGGGCGGTTTCTCCCTTCCAGCGTTCGATCTGCACCAGGCAGGAATTGGATGACGAGGCATGGGATTTTTTGATGATATTGCGGCTGGAGGTCAACTGGTTGATGCAGCCGCCGCGATCGGTGGCCCGACCCGGCTCGCCGATGGGGTCATAAACGGCCGACCCTTCACAGGCGTGCACGGTTCCGGGCACGATCCGCTCGGTCACCTGGGCCGCGCAGATCACCGCGCCGCGATCATTGAAGAGTTTGACCAGATCGTCGTTGCGGATGCCGCGCGCCCGGGCATCCACCGGGTTGATGCGCACGATCCAGTAGTAATAGCCGTCGATGAGCACGCGGTGATCCTTGACATCATTGACAAAACCGTCTTTGGCATCGAACATGGTGTGAAAACTGTAGCGCGGGTGCGGCGAAATCATTTGCAGAGGGTATTTTTCAAACAGCGCCGTCGTGTGGTGGCCTTCCCAGGAAGGGATATAGGTCGGAAGCGGCGGCCGCTCCGGGTCGTCCGGCGCAAAACGCTTGAGGCTGGAGGCTTCAAATTCGAGCTTGCCCGACTGGGTCTGCAACCCCATCCGCCACTGGCGGGTGTAATCGGCGGGCAGGGGCGAGAGTTCGGGCACATCCTTGGGGGTATTCTGGGCAAACCAGCGGTAAGAGACCGGTGCGCGCAAAGCCGGCTTGGGGGCCGGCACAACGTAATAGCCTTTTTTCATGAACTTCTTCCACGAGATCACCTGGGGCAGATCGCTGGCCTCAAACAGCCGGCGACACCACTGCAACTCCGTCATCCCTTCCGAATAGGGGGCGGCCAGCCCCAGGCGCTGGGCCAGTTCCAGAAAGATCTGATAGTCGGACTTGGATTCACCCAGCGGCTCGATACACCTGTGCTGCAGGGTGATGATGCGGTGGTTCCACTGGATAAACTGATGGTGGCTGTAGCCGCCGGAATTGGCGGTCTCACCGATGTCCCAGCGCTCAAAATTGGTACAGGCCGGCAGCAGGATATCGGCAAACTTGGCCTCGCCTTCAAACCAGATGGACTGATTGACCACAAATTCCAGGTTGGCACTGCGATAGGCGCGGACATAGCGGTTCGAATCGGACATCGTGCCGAAATGCGACCCGCCGTATTTATAGTACATTTTGGCCGTCGAATGCCCCGCTGCCGGGTAGGTGAATTTTTTAAACTGCCCTTCGATGCTGCGCGGGTCGGTGGGATAGCCCTCGCAGGTGCCGTTGAGAATCGCCTCGGGGATGCGCAGCCGGGGAATCATCTGTGACACCGGGTTCATGGTGGGCAGTTGGGGCATGCGCTGGTACATGCTGATCCGCAGGCCGGTATTGTCCAGATCGCCCGACATGCCGCCTTCGGCATAACCCGGGAAATAAAAACTGGTGTCCACCGGGGTGCCCTGCTGCAGACAGCCCATATTGACACCCGGTTTGCCCAGGCCCTGCATGGCCATCAGACAGACCATGCTGCGGGCCCATTCGATGCCCGTGGCGCAGCGGCAGGCACCGCCAAATCCAACCAGTCCGCCGGGTGACAGGTAGGTTTTTCGGCGGCCCCATTCACGGGCCAGGGCGCGCACATCTTTGGCCGCCACGGTGGTCTCGACCTGCTGCCACTCGGGTGTTTTGGCCACCCCGTCGGCCTTGCCCAGGATATAATCACGCCATTTTTCAAAGCCCTCCGTATGGGTGCGCACATAGTCGCGGTCGTAAAGATCTTCCGTGATCCAGACATGGGCGATGGCCAGCGCCATGGCATTGCCGGTGTCCGGCCGCGGGGCGATCCACTTGCCGCCCAGCAGCGCCGCCGTGTGGTTAAAATAGGGGTCGATGTGCACCATCTTGATCCCCAGCTGCCGGGCCCATTGACGGCGGACCGTGCCTTCGAAAGCCCCGTACACCCCGCTGGTGGATTCGGGATCACTGGACCAGAAGACGATCAGCTCGCATTCCTTGAGGCAATCTTCGACGGTCCCGTAAGTGTCCGTGGCACCGTTGCGGAGGGAGTTGCCCCAATGGTGCATGGCGCCCCAGTACCAGCCTTCCCAGCTGTCCGGATTATGTACCACCTGGCTGGAACCGATGGAATTCATGAACCGCGCCCGGGCGCTGAGCCAATAGCCGATATTGCCCCAGGTATGATGTGAGCCGCTGCCGTTCATGATGGCGCCCGGACCGTGAACGCGCTTGACCCGCTGGATTTCGCCGGCCACGATGTCCAGGGCTTCGTCCCAGCTGATCCGCTCATAGCCCGAAATCCCGCGGTTGGCGCAGTGGCGCTCTCCCCGGGGGTCGAAATCAACCCGTTTCATGGGATGCAGCAGCCGGTCGGGTGAATGAATCAGGGATTTCAGGGCAAAGACATAGGGGCTGACGGTGCCCTTGCGCGGCGGCGTAAAGGTATGGCCCCTTGCCTTGATGGTCCACGGACGGGCATCCTCGTCATCAAAATCGATGGGCGTGATGCGGATGATCTTGCCGCCTTGAACGTAAACAAAGACCGGCCCGCCGTTGGTGTTGCTGGTATAACGCACCATGCCGTCGCCCATGGGCGTGCCGGAGGCCGGCCCCGTACCGCCGGGCTGAAGCATGTTCAGGGTCTGCATGAACCAGATGACCGGCTCGTCGGGCCCCTGCACGTCCACCCGGAAATTCTTCATGGCGTTGATCTGCTTCAGATAGTTGTTGGGCGCCGTCATCAACGCGACGGCCGTCGGGACGTCCCGGAAAATAAAGACCACCTGGGCGTCGGCCGCAATGCCGCGCCGGGAACTTACCCGCCCGGCCTCAAATATATAGGTCCGCCCGACGGCGCCGTCCTGGGTTTTGATCTGGGCGGATAATCTTCTGTCACCCAGGTGCTGCCGGAAGGCCGGATTGAACCGCTGCTTGACCTTCAGCACAACCCAAATCCCCAACAGCATCGTGCGAAAAATCCAGTTGGCCAGCAAGGTGGAACGAGTCAGGATGTGATCGATGAAAAAGTTTGTCATGCACGCGCCTCTGATGAAACATCATCCGGTTAATGAGGTCGGCCCGGTTTCCTTGGTCCCCGATAAAAACAGCAAGCATTATGCCAAATAATTAATATTGTAATATCAAACTATTATATCCTCACTTGACATTTTTTACCATATTTGGCATTTATTTTAACGATATATGGTAATATCCATTTGCCAGTTCACCGAATATGGTGATAATTTCTGCTATTCCATAAAACCGCCGCCGGAAACCGCGAAAGGCACGCTCATGGTCGATGCCAATCTTTTTTTTAAGCAGGCCACCCTGCGGATCTGCAGCAGCCTGGACATCGAAACCGCCCTGTGGCGCTGTCGGCAGTTTATTGCCGACCACCTGCCGGCCGACGCGATCTATCTCAACATCTATGAACCGACGCTCGGCGGTCTGCGCTATGTGGCCCGGGCCGATGCCACCGGCGGGCAGCAGATGGCCAAAACCATTGCCCTGCCGGCCGGGCTCATCCAGGCTATTGAAAGCGGTCAGCGCCTGAAAGACTACCTGATTATCAACCGTCCCCGGCAGGACCCCCTGGGCCGCATCATCGTCTCGGAGCTGGGCATGACGGGGAACATGTCGTTTATCGCCCTGCGGCTGGCTATCGAAGGCCGGCGGCTGGGGGTCATCGACCTGTTTGCCCGCGGACACGACCGGTTCAGCGACGCCGATGCACAACTGCTGGCCCTGCTGCGCGAACCGTTTGCCATCGCCATGGCCAACGCCCTGCGACACCAGCAGCTGGCCGGGTTAAAAGAGCAACTGGCCTCGGACAACCGCTACCTGAACAGCGAATTGATATCCAAATCCGGCGCCGAAGTGATCGGCGCCGAAAAGGGGCTCAAGGGGGTGATGAAACCGGTGGCCCAGGTGGCCCCGCTGAAAAGCACCGTGCTGCTGCTCGGTGAAACCGGCACCGGCAAAGAGGTTATCGCCAATGCCCTGCACCGCCTGTCACCGCGCCGCAACCGCCCCTTTATCAAGGTCAACTGCGGGGCCATGCCCGAAAACCTGATCGACAGTGAACTGTTCGGACACGAACGAGGGGCCTTCACCGGCGCCGTCCGCCAGAAGCGCGGTCGCTTTGAGCGGGCGCACAGGGGAACCATTTTTCTGGATGAAATTGGAGAATTGCCCGTCTGGGCCCAGGTCCGTCTGCTGCGGGTGCTGCAAACCGGCGAAATCGAACGCCTGGGCGGCTCGCCACCCATTGCCCTTGACATTCGCGTGATCGCCGCCACCCATCAGGATCTGGCCGCAATGGTGGCAAAGGGCCTTTTCCGCGAAGATCTGTGGTTTCGTATCAACGCCTTCCCTATTCAGATCCCCCCGCTGCGGCAGCGCCCGGCCGATATCGCCCTGCTGGTTCACTATTTTATCACCAAAAAATCGAAGGAGTTGGGCCTTCACCCGGCCCCCACCCTGGCGCCGGGGGCCATCGAGCGACTTGGGCGACACCACTGGCCGGGCAATGTCAGGGAACTTGAAAACACGGTGGAAAGAGCGCTGATCCAGCACCGCCAGGGGCCGTTGGTGTTTCAACGCTTTGAAACCACTCCGCAGCGCCGTGAGGAACTGATCGCTTTTGAACAGCCGGGGGCGCCCCAACGCCTGGATGAGGTCGTAACCGGACATATCCAGCGCGTCCTGGCACTGTCCGGCGGCCGAATCAACGGTCCCAGGGGCGCGGCCGCCCTTCTGGACGTGCATCCCAATACACTGCGCCACCGGATGAACAAACTGGGCATCACTTACGGCCGCCGCTATCGCCGGCAGGGGTAGATCACTTTTGGGCCGGTGGATGTCATTTTTTCAACCCATAACCCGGTTGGGGATATCCCAAAATGATTCTCTATGATGCGACCTATAAGACGAGTTTCTTCGAATTCGGCATCCAGATTCCCATTTCTGACAGCAAGCTCTCCCGGACGTTTGACATTCTCAGAAACCACCCGCTGCTTGGATCACGCCGGCAAGCATGGCATTGTGACCGGGTTACGGAGAAAATAGAAGAAACCGATCTGCGGCGTGCTCATTCCGGCGCCTATGTGGAGCGGCTCTTCTCCGAGGCGCTCGAAAACGAGATTGTCAAAACCTATGAACTGATCGATGCTGAAGGCCGCTACTATCGCTACAACCCCTCCGCAGCCACCCAGCCCCTGACCGGTCTCTTCGACCGCATCCGGCAGCGGGTCGCCGGTACGGCCCAATGCTGCCGGCGGGCCCTTGAAAATGGCTTCTGCTTCTATTTCGGGGGCGGCATGCACCATGCCCAGTACGATTTCGGCAACGGTTTCTGCCTGCTGAACGACATCGTCATCGCCATCCGCAAACTGCAGGCCGAAAATTCTATCCACAGAGCATGGGTCATCGATGTGGATGCCCACAAGGGTGACGGCACGGCGGCCCTGACCCGCGGGGATGACACCATTACCACCTTGAGCATTCACATGGCCCGGGGATGGCCTCTGGACGGAAATCCGGTTTTGGCTGACGGCCGCCCCAATCCCTCCTTTATCCCCAGCGATATCGACATTCCCATCGCCGCCGGTGAAGAAAGCGACTACAACGCGCAGCTGCTGGAAGGGCTGTATCGTCTGGAGGCCCGGTCGCAACCGGAGTTGGCCGTGGTTGTTTCCGGCGCCGATCCGTATGAGAAAGACGAGTTGCCCTCCACGCAGGAGCTGCGTCTGAGCCGATCCCAGATGCGGGATCGGGACCGTCTGGTCTACCGTTTTCTAAACGATCGCGGGATTCCGCACGCCGGCCTGATGGCAGGCGGATACGGTAAGTCCGTGTGGGAAATTTACAGCCGATTTTTGACCTGGGTGCTGTGCGATCGCCTGGGCGGAGATTGAAAGAAATGCGGCGGGTTTTGCTAAAGCCTGAAATAGACCTTATCATATAAAAGTATGCTGGCGTCATCGAAGGTTAGCCTTCGACCCATTCCAAACGCGCACCGCGACCAACGGCCGGTTGTCTTCCAGGTCACGGTACCCTCAACCGGAAGGAGGACCGTTATGCTGGTAAAGATTTTCATCAAGAGGCGCTTTAAAAAAGGTAAAGTCAAAGAAATCAGTGCGATCTTAAAAGATTTCCGTGTCGGGGCCATGGACCGGCTGGGCTATGTGTCAGGCGAAACACTGGTTTCCTATGATGATCCGCAAAACGTGCTCGTTATCGGAACCTGGCAGGACATGGAAAGCTGGCTGGCCTGGAAAGACAATCCCCGACGCAAAGAATTTGAATCCATGCTGGAAATGTACCAGGAAGATCCGACCGAGTATGAAGCGTTCATGCTCGGTGTACCGCCGCAACTTTAAACCGGCCGTTAGCCGATCTCATCCAAAACCCGGCGGGTATAGAAGATCATCCTCCGACCCCTAATCTGACAGGCACCGGCGGGGGGCCTTGTTGACGAACCCAGAGCCGGCACCATCTTAACCAATTATTGCTTGCCGCAGCCCTTACCTGAAAGCCGTCCCGGAGCGAGGACGGCTTTCAGTTGCATATCGGCCGTGACATCATTCAAACGCTTCGAAAGATCGTAACCTTAAAAGCGCCGGCATTACCGGCGCCCGAATCCCAGCAAAGGCAATCATCATGAAAAATATACTTTTATTAGCGGCAATCGTTTGGTTTATGGCGGTTCCGGCCTATGCCGATTCCGGATTGGTGAACGTTCAAAGCACGCATACTGTCGCGCAAACCGCTGATCGGTTGGAAACATTGCTCAAAGAAAAGGGCCTGCGGATATTCATCCGCATCAACCATGCGGCCGGCGCCCAAAAAGCCGGGATTACCCTTAGACCGACGGAATTGCTTATATTTGGCAGCCCCAAAGTGGGGGCACCGCTAATGGCGCGCCAACAGAGCATCGGCATCGATCTCCCCCAGAAGATGCTGATCTGGGAAGATGCCGCCGGGCAGGTTTGGCTGACTTACAACAATCCCGATTACCTTGCAGCCCGGCACG
>JAERRP010000013.1 GCA_016735415.1 Desulfobacterales bacterium
GTATTGAGTGACAGGATCTGGTTGTACCCGGTGAAGAAGGCCTCGTCAAAGCCCTGGTTGTGGGGATAACTCTCCTCGATGTCGCCAAGGTGCCACTTGCCGTGGAACGCGGTGGCATAGCCGGCTTTGGACAACACCTCGGCGATGGTAACTTCTTCGCCGCGCATTCCGTGCGACTCCAACAGCATCCCGATATTGTACATACCGCTGCGGACCGCAAGGCGGCCGGTAGCGCATGCGGCGCGGCTGGGCGTACACCCGACTTCGGTGTACATGCGGGTGAAGAGAATGCCCTCCTCAGCCATCTTGTTGAGGTTGGGGGTATCGAGACCACGGACTTTTTGGATGGCGGGGATGCCCACATCACCGAAGGCGGTGTCGTCCCACATGATGTGGATGATGTTGGGTGGCCTGCCAAACTTTTTCCGCAACTCCGCCAGCTTTTTATCCACCTCTTTGTCTTCGGCCGCCCATTTTTCGCCATTCTGGGCATTGAGGATATAGTTCTCGGCATCATGGACGATCTTGCCCTTTGACTCGCCCGCCAGTGCTCCGTTTGTTGCCAGACACAACATCGCCAGAACAGCGGATACCATAATTAGTGAAAATGTTTTTTGTCTCATAGCTTTTCCTCCTTTATAGGGTTACAAGATTATTATGATTACTAAATTCATTTATTATTCATCACATTCCTCTTGCAGTTTTAACACCATCCCGCCCTTCTTTTTGAGTGCTCCCATTGATTCGGATCTCATGGGTTTCACCGAGGAGTTTCATGGCGCCGAGCAGTGCGCTGAAAATATCAGAAGAAAAATGTTCCTCCAGGTATGAACGACGCTCCCATGTTTCTTCCAGATAGATGAGGTTCTCATTGTCGATATCCTGAGAAAGGCGGCAATCCAGACACCCCTTTTCCTGACGGGTCCGATCGCTTATCAACCGGCACGCAGACAAAAGCTCATTGCGTTTATTCATTTTAGCTTTTACAGATATCCTCAGAATAACCATTTGCCAACCCGTTTTTTGCGTTTGATATTGTAGGGAGGCCCGAAAACCCCCTGCTTACGCATACGACCGCGACCAGATCTCCTTAGCGATTATTTAACCTCAAGGCCTTCATTTCTCATAGGGTGATGCATCAGAGCTATCCTCGGCACCAAGATGCAAAAGCAGGATACGCCGGACTTCTTCAATGGTCAGGGGATGGCCCTGACAGGAGTGGCCACTGTTTACAATGAATTCAGATTCCACATAGTCCACGTGGGCGCTCTTGTATTCGACTACGCCGTCATCCCCTTGGGTCGGGTCTCCATCACCCTGGACAGAAATAATGGAATGCCCTTTGACTCCCGGCTCCAACGGGATGTCTGCAAGGGCAAGGAGCGCGGGATTTCTGGGACTCATACTGTCAATGCTGGTGCTGGTTTCGGAAGGACGCCACTCCTCCGGCACTTCTGCAGCGTCAAGGGCCTTACCCATGACAACCGTCTGCTTGACAATGTTCTCAGGCTGGGAAACCAGCCTTCGGACCAGGTTGCGAACCCGGCCTCCTGCCAGAAAGCTGCCCCGGTGAGGCGTGGAAATGAACACCCCCCGCCGCACAAAGGGCAATGGCTCAACAACCACCCGCCTGATCAGTTCGCGATCTTCGGGCGTCAAATTGAGCTCCTCCAACCCTTTCCCGGTAACGCCCCTGATAAGCCTGTCGCCGGTGTCAACGACCGTCAATTTTGTCAAAAGCCCTCCCTGGCTGTGTCCGATAAGCACCATGTTCCGCAGGGCTTTATTCCGGCCTTCGGGATCCAGTTCAACCACCGTGCGAGTCAACGTTTCACGAAACTGGCGGGCTGATATTCCCATGGCTTTGCCGCTATCGTAAAGATAGAACCCGAACTGGCAGTACCGCCTGAGGACCGGGTCCGCCATAAGGGTATTGGCCATTTCCGCCCACCAGACCGGGCTGCTGGCGGTGCCGTGAACAAATACCACGGGAATTTGTACTGGGTTGTAGGGTTTGATAAAATAGAGGCCGGCGGGAATGGGGCTTTTGCCCATGAAAAAACCCGTGATATCCAGCTTCCAAAAGGCCGGCTGATTGAGGTTATAGGCCCATTGGGCGCTCAAATCACTTTCAAGGGGCACGGATTTCCCTTCAACTTCCACCCGGGTCCGGTCGAAAGGCGCGTACAGTTCCATGCTGCCCTGCAGAGAACCACTCTCCAAAGCTTGAACATCGCTTTTGATTCGCATGAACAGGGTTCCGGGAGAACTTCTTTTGATGGGCAATTTGGCGGTTTTTTTGCCCACGGCAATAAAAGGGACCCCCAGCCCGGCATCCCGATTCCTGCGGCTGAGGCCGTAGATATCCAGTCGGTCTGCAGCGACAATCTCTGAGACCTGATCCAGTTTGACCGGAAAATTCCGGGCATTGAGAGATAGATCAATGGCCCCGAAGGGCAGCCGGCGGGTCCCTCCTTCAAATACCAGGTTCCCTTTCGGGTTCGTCATTGCCTTGGCAAGGGCAATGTTGTAGATGTCGCATGCCAGGCGGAAACGTCGGTTAAATGGATTCGCCGGTTTGTTCCGGGTTTCATCAAAAAGGTAAAAATAGCCATAGATGGCGGCATTCAGATAATATTTTCCGGTTTCCGGAAGCGGGCTGTCGTCCAGGTCTCTCAAGGTGTACTTTGCCGTGAAATAATTCAGTTCCGCCAGGGAAAAGAGTAGATCCCGGCGGTTATCAATTTTTATTTTTTTATGAAGTTCGTCGAGGCACTTCAATGGGTTTTTCCTGAAGAATTGTCCCATATTGTACCGTTGGAGCACATTTTTTGAGGTGGCGCTATATTCTTCATCCAGAAGCGCATTGGCATTGATCTGTTCGTAAGCCTTTCGAAAACCCACATCCTTCGTACCGATGGTGCCGCCGCATCCGCTCAAAATCAGTATCAGTAGGATCGAGAGCCACAAGATCCATTGTTCAGACTTGCGCACCCATTCCTTTTTCATTTCCGAACCTCCCACGCTGGGCGGACTCCGCCAAATCAGTATAGAAAAATTTGGATTCCGTTCCAGAGCTTTGGCCTGTTCAGCCTGGTCCCCACCCTTTCTCAGTCGGCAAAAATTCTGTTTGGGGTTACACCGGTGAAAACCCATAGGGATCGGTTATAGCCTCGATGTTCATCGGTAAAAAAAATAGATTCCAGAAAGGTAAAATCCATTGAATTGAGGGCCCAAGATATGTAGCTTTTCAATTGACCTTCACAACCACATACTGACCACCGTAAGGCTGGTAGTAAGTCCCGCCGCAAAGATGCAGCGTGGCTCCCTCAATAATCCCCGTACTGCAGCTTCTGGGCAACGTGGCCACATATACGGTCGTGCGGCGGATCCTGCGCCGCGTCGTGCGGCGGGCGACACCGGCCACACTGCC
>JAERRP010000485.1 GCA_016735415.1 Desulfobacterales bacterium
CCACCGTTGTGAAGCGTCTGCCCAAAACCAGATCCGGGAAAATATTAAGGGGAACCATGCGCAAGATCGCGGACAATGAAACCTTCAAGATGCCGGCAACCATTGATGACCCGACCATTTTGAAGGAAATCGAAGATGCGCTTGTTCATAAAGGGTTCGCTGGAGCAAAATAAAGATCAATGTAAGTATTTTGAATTGAGAGCTTTTGAAAGGGGGGGTGTATAGAAAACAGATTACAAGCAAGGCGGCCAAGAAATCCAATTAAAACACATTTTTAATTAGGAGGATAGGTTATGACTAACGGTGAAGCTTACTGGAAGAAAAACCTCAAGCTTATGATAGGCTGTTTAATCGTTTGGTTCGTTGTTTCGTTCGGGTTTGGCATCTTGCTGGTTCATCCACTGAACAACATCATGCTCGCTGGCTATCCGCTGGGATTCTGGTTTGCGCAACAGGGGTCCATGTATGTCTTCGTAATTCTGATTTTTTTCTACGCAAATACGATGACAAAATATGACCGCGAATTTAATGTAGAGGAGGAATAGCCATGACCCTGCAAGCAACCACTTATCTCGTTGTCGGATTGACCTTTGCCATCTACATTACTATTGCTATCCTGGCTCGAGCAAAAAGCACGTCGGATTTCTATGTTGCGGGAAAAGGTGTTCATCCGGTCCTTAATGGAATGGCCACTGGAGCGGACTGGATGTCGGCGGCCTCTTTTATTTCCATGGCAGGCCTGATCGCCTTTATGGGATATGATGCCTGCGTCTACCTCATGGGTTGGACAGGCGGCTATGTGGTCCTCGCCATGATGCTGGCGCCCTATCTGCGTAAGTTCGGGAAATTCCCCGTACCGGAGTTTATCGGCGATCGGTATTATTCCCATGCGGCCCGCATCACGGCGGTTGTATGTCTGATTACCTGCTCCATCACCTATGTTATCGGGCAGATGAAGGGGATCGGGGTTGCCTTTTCCCGGTTTCTCGAGGTGGAATTTTCAACAGGCCTTTTCATCGGTATGGGAATCGTGTTTGTCTATGCCGTTCTGGGTGGCATGAAAGGGATTACCTATACCCAGATCGCCCAGTACTGCGTACTGATCTTCGCCTATACGGTGCCCGCGGTCTTCATCGGCTTTCAGTTGACGGGAAATCCGGTTCCGCAGCTTGCCCTGGGCAGCACCCTTTCGGATGGCAGCGGGGTGCATCTGCTCGCAAAGTTGAATACCATAATGGTTGATCTTGGTTTTGCCGAATACACGGCCCAGAAGTGGTCAACTTGGAATGTATTCCTGTTGACCCTCTCTCTCATGGTCGGTACGGCGGGACTCCCCCATGTTCTCATCCGGTTTTTTACGGTGCCGAAAGTTCGGGATGCCCGTTTTTCAACCGGCTGGGCCCTGGTATTTATCTCCCTTCTGTACACCACCGCTCCCGCAGTGGGCGCCATGGCGCGAACCAACCTGATGAATACCTTTCAAACAGGGCCGGTAGGCTCCCCCACGGGCAATCTGCTCTACGCAGACCGACCCACCTGGTTCACCAACTGGGAAAAGACCGGGCTGCTCAAATGGGTGGACAAAAATGGGGATGGAAGGATTCAGTATTACAACGATAAGAACAAGGCCTTTGATAAAAAAGCCGCGTCATACGGGTGGAAAGGCAACGAGATGGTGAAGATAGACCGGGATATCATGGTGCTGGCCAACCCGGAGATCGCCAACTTGCCGTTCTGGGTCATTGCTCTGGTTGCGGCAGGAGGTATCGCCGCCGCACTTTCAACGGCCGCCGGCCTCCTGCTGGCCATTTCCTCCGCCATCAGCCATGATCTGTTGAAGAGCGTTTTCATGAAGAACATCAATGAAAAACAGGAATTGCTGGCAAGCCGCATCGCCATGGCCTTTGCGGTTATCGTGGCTGGGATTCTGGGCTTACATCCGCCCGGATTCGCTGCACAGGTGGTGGCCCTCGCCTTTGGCCTGGCCGCATCGTCCATCTTTCCGGCTTTGATGATGGGAATTTTTTCCAAACGGGTCAACCGGACC
>JAERRP010000146.1 GCA_016735415.1 Desulfobacterales bacterium
TAGGCGTAATAGACAAAAATAAAATAGATCCCCAAGAGAAATATCACAAAAGCCAGGGGGCGATTGCCCCTGAGCTGTTTGGTGAGCAGCATCTTCAAGGCAACGAGCAGGGGAATCAGATAAACGGGAAATAGCGCCTTTAAAAAAATTTCGGTCTGCCCGACCAGATAAACCAGCGGCATCCAGTGTCGCGTCACGGCGGCAATTGAGCTGTTAAAGCCGGAAAAGGGGGGGCTGTCCTGCACCGTTTTTAAATGTCCGTAGATGGCATGGTATTGATCAAAAGCGGAAAAAGAAAATAATTTCTCCATATGAGATTGGATGTCTGGTCTTATGATGTTCGCCGACGAGGTGTGTTGCGCGATGACGACCGCCAGAAACAACATCGCGCCAAGCGTTAGCAGCCAGATCGCAAGGCTTGTGGCGGCCCATTTATTTTCTTCGCGGCTTTTTGCCGAAATCAGACAGACCGGCAAAAAGATGCAAGGGGCGCCAAGCATCACAATGGCTTCGATCCTGAAAAGAAAACTTGTGGCCGCAAAAATAAGGGCCGCCACGAGCAGGCCCAATGAAAGACTTCGAATACTCCCCAAAAAACACCACAGATAAAGCGCCAGGCAGAAAATAAAAACCGGGTCACGGATAATGTCCATGGATTTTATGTTCGCCAGCGGTGAGAGGGCAAACAGAAGTGCGGCCCATATGGCCGCCTGGCGGTCAAACAGGGTCCTTGTCAGGGCGTAAAGCGGTAGAATGGCAGCGGTATAGGCAAAAATCGAGATAAAGCGCGCCGCCCCGATCCAGTCGGGTATGACCGTATGCACCAGATAGAGCAGAAACGGATAGGCCGGCATGGGAAAAAGGGCCCACCCTTCCCCATATCTTCCCGATTCGAAAAGTTTGGCCGCGCTGATATAGAGGATGCCATCCGTATTGATGGCTTTATCTAAAAATAGTAAGGTCAGTTTTACGGATAGTGACAGGAGAACAACCCCCCCCAGCGCCATGCGGTTATCGGGTATCCGTAAATGAAGGCTCATTGATTTAATCGTTTTTGAAAGCAGAATATACCCTAACGTTGCAAAAAATTGATGGCATCTTTATTATGCAACATTGGGGATTCCTCAGTTCGGCCGCAGAACCGGTTTTGAATGTGAGGTCGATTCCTGGCGCGGCCTGTAATCCGGTACGATATCCATCAGTTTACGTCGTATCGGACCGGCGTCTTTTGTTTGACAGATTTCGACCAGTTCATCGATATCCAGTTTCAACCGCTGCAAATCACAGGCTTGCGCCTTTAATGCCAAAATTTTAGCGTGATTCGTCGTCAGTAAGTCTTCGTCTTCGGTAATCAACTCTTCATGCAATTTTTCACCTGGCCGCAATCCGATATATTCGATCGGAATGTCGATTTCCGGCTCGAAACCGGATAATTTAATCAAATCGCGGGCCATATCATCAATTTTTACCGCCGTTCCCATATCCAAAATAAAAATTTCCCCGCCCTCGCCCATGGCGCCGGCCTGAAGAATCAACTGGCAGGCTTCGGGGATGGTCATAAAGAAGCGCGTGGCTTCAGGGTGGTTATCGTTAGCCGGGCCGCCGTTGGCAATCTGTTTCTTAAATACCGGCACCACGCTGCCGACACTGCCGACAACATTGCCGAAGCGCACGATCATGAATTTGGTTTGGGCGGCCCTGTTTGTTGCATGGCAGGTCAGTAACCTTTCCGAAACCCGCTTGGAGGCACCCATGACGTTGACAGGTCGAACGGCTTTGTCGGTGGATACAAAAACAAACCGATCGACTTCATGATGCCGGGCCGCGGTCACCAATCTAAGCGTACCGATGATGTTGTTTTCCACCGCTTTCCAGGGCTGTTGTTCCAACATCGGCACATGCTTGTAAGCCGCGGCGTGAAATATGGTCCGGGGTGCGAATCGTTGCATGGTATTTTCCAACAGACCGGCGTCACAAACATCACCCAGAACCGGCACAACCTCGATGCGAGGGTGTCGTGATCGCAGTTCATTTTCGATATCGAACAGCGGGCTTTCCGCTCTTTCAAACAATATAATTCGATTGGGTTCGAATCGTGCCACCTGGCGGCACAATTCAGAACCAATGGAGCCACCGGCGCCGGTCACCATGATGTCGTCACCCGTCAAATAAGCGCGAATACTGCCCTGCTCCAATTCTACAACGTCGCGGCCCAGCAGGTCGCGGTAGGCGATATCTCGAATCTCTTTGATGGATACGCTGCCGTTGATAAGTTCCGCATAGCTCGGAACCGTTTTGAATTTGACCCCACACTCAGTGCAAAGCTGGACGATACGTCGCATTTGCTGCGAATTGGCGGATGGAATCGCAATGATGACTTCTTCTACCAGATGTTCCCGGCAGACGGTTTCGAGCTTGTCGATTGCTCCCAAAACCGGTAGTCCGTGAATTTTCATGCCCCATTTGACAGGATTATCATCCAGAAAACCGACCACGCGATACCCCAGGTCGGTATTGTCGCGAATTTCACGATATAGTTTTTCACTGCAATCACCCGCACCAATGATGAGCAGGTGTTTGCGGATCGATTTGCGGCGGTTGAATAGCTGCCGCAGTACATCGGTGAACTTGACATCCGGTTGGCTGTTTCCGAACCTTTCGAAATAGAACCGGATGAAAAGACGCAGACCGCCGATCAGCATGATGGTAAAGCAGATATCAATAATGAATACCGACCGGGAGTACCCTTCAAAACGCGTAAACAGCAGGATCCCGGAAATCAAGATCAGAGAACTGATCAGCGATGCTTTAATAATGTTCAGCAGATCGTTGATGCTGGTGTAGCGCCACATGCCGCGATAAATATCAAAAAAGTGGAAAACGGTAAGTTTTGTGAAAATGATAACCGGCAGGATTCGCAGCAATTTGGATTGAAAGTAGGCCGGGATGCTGAATTCGAATCGAAAAAAATAGGCGGCGTAGATCGAAAGCGCGATTAAAACGATATCGAGTAAATGGATGATCAGGAGGTTGGGGTAGAATCGTCTTATTGGCATCGTGTGAAAGTATTTCTTTTTTGACAAATTATTTGTAAAACTTGAACTTGCGGGTGCCTGGGGGGGTTAGCTTAAACGGATGCTTCGGCGACATCTATTCGGCAGAAAATTTGTATCAATGATTTATTCCTTCACTGTTCACAACGCTTAAAATTGTCCTGAAAATTATTCGGATGTCAAAGGAAATGGTGCGATTAGCCAAGTAATAGGCATCGTATTCAACCTTTTCTGAAATCGGGAGTTCATCCCGCCCGTTGACTTGGGCCCAACCCGTGATTCCAGGTGTGATGCGGTGGATGCCTTTCTCCGTTCTGAGGGAAATCAAATCATGTTGATTAAAAAGGGCTGGTCGTGGTCCGACAAAGCTCATATCACCTTTTAAAACGCTGAACAATTGTGGGAGTTCATCCAAACTTGTTTTTCTCAGAATGCGACCGATGGGCGTCACAAATCGATTCGGATCGTTCAGGAGATGGGTGGCGACATTCGGGGTGTTGGTGTGCATCGTCCGGAATTTAGGCATTCGGAAAATGCGATTGTCGATACCGATGCGGGATGACCAGTGTATGATCGGCCCGGGAGAGCTAAATTTGACAAGT
>JAERRP010000382.1 GCA_016735415.1 Desulfobacterales bacterium
ATTCTCGGTCTGCCCGAATACCTGCTGCATATAAAGACCCCGTTTGGCCAGATCGTCAAATAGATTTTTGGGTGTTCTTTCACCACCACCCATAACAACCCGGACACCAGCGGTGTCGACTTCATCAAGTTTGCTGGTTTGAAGGATAAAGCGCCACATGGTAGTCAAGGCAAAAACTATGGTGGCCTTGTATTTTTGAATATCTTCCGCAAACTGTTCGGGCTTAAATCGTTGCCGCATAACAATGGTTGCCCCTCTGCACAGGGTCGGGGTAACAACAACAAAAAGGCCACCGGAGTGGAAGAGCGGTAATTGCGAAAGATATACATCCTCTGATCTCATATCCGTATAGAAGATGTTCTGGAAGCACTTAAAATAGGTCTGACCGTGGGTAAGAAGAGCGCCTTTGGCATCGCCGGTCACCCCAGACGTATAGATAATTGCCAGGGGATCATCGAGAAAAACAGGTTCATCCAGCTCCGGTTCCTCCACAGGGCTCTGAGCAGCCATCTCTCGGAAATCTTCCGCCCATTCGGGGCACTTGGAAACATTTTCCGGTTCGCTCTGCAGATAGATGTACTTGTCAACTTCCACCGGAATCTCTGAACGAACCTTACCGATGAGATCGGCTTTGGCATCATCAAATATCAGAAGCCGTGGGCCACAGTTACCAAGCTGGTAGCTAATCTCCTGCCCCATCAAACGAAAGTTTAACGGCACAAAAATCAATCCGAGTTTGGCCGAAGCAAAGTATATCTGAAGAAATTCAGGACAATTTTTCAGCAGAACCGATATTCGGTCGCCTTTTTTAAGTCCTTTCTTACGCAAATAATTTGCGACTCGATTGGTTCCGTCGTTTAGGTCTTTATAAGTGATCGGCATATCGTCATAGTAAATTGCCGTCTTATCCGGTGTGAGAATACTGCGTTTGTTTATTATGTAGCCGATATTCCATTCCATCTGTAAAAATTGCCTCCTTTTTTACTATTGCATGCCTTTTCTTTTAATGGCAGGGAGTCCCGGCCAAATCGTTAATATATTCTTCTGCTCATCAGCCCTTATGGATCCAGGGCGGTATCAACTTAAAATCTCCGTTCGGGGTTCATAACATTTCCTCCACGACTTGTTTTAAAGCTGTCTCATCCTCCCATCAGTGATGGTAGCCACAACGAAAGGAAAGGAAATAGAATTACGATAATCAAACCGGTGACCTCACAAATATAGAAGGGAATAACTCCCATTATCACATCAGATAAAGTGATATCCTTGGCAATGCCTTTCAAAACATAGAGATTCAAACCGACCGGCGGTGTCTCCACCGCCATGTTGATATTGACCATTAAAACGATTCCGAACCATACGCCGCTGTAACCCAGTGTTGTAATAACGGGATACGCCAGGGGAAGGGCAATTACCATCAACGAAACGGCGTCTACAAAACATCCAAGAATGAGAAAAATTAGATTCAGCATGATAATGATGCCCAAGGGCGACATATCCAGATGAAGAACCCAGTCGGTAACTATCGCCGGAATCTGGTATAGCGACATCACATAATTGAACAGGCTGGCTCCCAAAAGCAGAAAGAAAATCATAATCGTCACCCTGAGGGTGTCTCTTAGAATAGCCGGAATCTCCCTTATTTTCAGCGTCCGGTATATCACTACGACGACCACAAGAGACAGCACCATTCCGACCGCGCCCGCCTCGGTCGGTGTGAAAAAGCCCAGGTACAATCCCCCGATAACAATGGGGATAAGCAGCAAACCCCAAAATGCAGCCTTAACGCTGGAAAATTTCTCTCGCCAGGTTGATGATTCTTCCTTTTCCTGTATATCTCCGCGCCACGCCCGGATAGCGATAAGGAGACAATAAAGAAATGCCATCAGCAAACCTGGTATGATGCCTGCAATAAACAATTGGCCAATGGATTCTCCAGTCAGGGCGCCATAAACGATCAACGGGACGCTTGGCGGGATGAGCATTCCGAGCCCCCCCCCGGCCGACAGCGCTCCCAGAGTGATCTTTTTGGGATATCCACGGGCGCTCATTTCAGGGTAGGCGACAAGACCGACGGTAGCTGCCGTGGCCACGCTGGTTCCGGAAAGCGCGGCAAAAAGCGCCGAAGCACCAATCGTCGAAATACCCAGGCCACCAGGCAAGCGCTGGAGCCATTTGGCAGCGACATCGAAGATTAACTTGCCCGTCTTACCCCGTTCCATGGTGATGGCCATAAAGATAAAAAGGGGGATGCAGATATAAATAAAGTTGCTTCCCCCCTCCCAGAAGTGAAGTGCAAATTGATAAAGGCCCGGGACGCCACGCTGAAACAGAATGCCGGTTATTCCAACGGCGGTAAGCACAAACGCAATTGGAACGCCCGTGATGAAAAACAACAACATGATGAACAATAGAATGGAAATTTCAAATGCCATAAGATTATTATCCTTTTGGTTCTACGCCCCCGGATCGCCCTCTCTGGTGACCAGCCATTTGACGTCACTGTAAGTTTGGCAGAAAAAGACCAGAAAAAGTAACAGTGATCCGATGACAGTTGGTATCTGTAGCCAATAAACAGGATGAAGGAATTCTTCGGTGGTCATCAGCTCATATTGATAGCTTCGTCTAACCATTATTAAGCTTTGCCAAAAAAGGACAAAGCTGATTACCATACAAACAACATATGAAAACACCCGGCTGATGACCCGCAAGGTTAACGGAAGGTGCATAGTTACGATATCCACGCTCACATGCCCGCGAACTTTTTGAGTGTAGGCCAAACCGAACCA
>JAERRP010000012.1 GCA_016735415.1 Desulfobacterales bacterium
GTAGCCCAGGGCGATCAGGGCATAGATCCCGCCGAGGGTCAGTCCGTTGATGAGCTGCTGCAGAAAGAATTCCATAGTCATCCTGTTAAGGCGAAGCGCCTGTCCGGAAAAAGGAGCGTCCCCCGGCTTGTTGCAGCCGGGGGACGGGACCGGTTTTTATTTAGAACAGCTTGCCGGTGGCCGGATTCCAGTAATTCTTGAACTGGCCGCCGGGAACGGTATAGATAATATAGTCGGAGCCGGAGTCCCCGTTTTGCATGAACTTGATGTGCTTGGTGGCGCCGTCCATGTCCATTTTCATGATTTCGGCCTTGATCTTTTTGGGATCGGTAGACTTGGCGTTTTTGATGGCCGTCAAGAGCACCATGGCGCCGTCATAGGAATAGCCGGAGTAAGCGCCCGGTTCACCGTGCTTGCCGCTGTAGGCGCCGAGGTATTTTTTGTACGTGGGTTTGCTCTTGTCCGTAAACCCGAACGTCATGTAAACTCCTTCGGCGGCTTTTTTGGCGATGGTGATGAACTGGGGATGATAGACTGCATCCTGGGAGACGATCGTGCACTTCAGGCCGAAGCGTTTGGCCTGAATCGCCATCAGGCTGCCGCTGGAGGAATTCTGCAGGCTCATGTAAAACACATCCGGATTGGCGGCCTTGATCTTGGTCAGGACAGCGGAAAAATCCTTGTCGCCCTGGTTCACGTGGTCGTGGGAGACAACCTTGATGCCGTGGCCCTGGACGACCCTGGCCACGTTCTCGGCCAGCCCCTGGGAGTAAGTGGTTTTGTCGTCGACGATGTAAACGGTCTTGGCCTTGAGATAGTCCTTGATGAAGGCTCCCGCGATTTTGGACTGGTCGTCGTCCCGTCCGCACATGCGGAACATGTAAGGCAGGCCCCGCTCGGTCACTTTTTCATTGGTGGAGGCCGGGGTGATCATGGGAATATTCTCTTCCGCCAGGGCTTCCGAGGCCGGGATGGTGGAAGACGAGCAGTAGGCAC
This sequence comes from Desulfobacterales bacterium, assembly GCA_016735415.1. Next base: position 997 of record JAERRP010000012.1, read on the forward strand.
CGATCACGCCCGCCACTTCCTCATTGATCAATTTGTTGGCTGCCGCCACGGCCTGGCGCGGATCGCAGGCCGTATCCTGGGGATGCACTTCAATCTTGTCAAAGCCTGGAATACCGCCCTCGGCCTCAACAACCGCAACCGCGGCCTTGACGCCATTGACGATATCATTGCCGTCGGCCGCATAAGGGCCGGTGAGGGGGCTCATGGTACCGATTTTAAGCGTTTTGGCCGTGGCCGTACCCATTAAAAAAGGAACCAAGATCAGAGCCGTTACCATTAATACAAATAATTTTTTCTTCATTGCCTGCCTCCTTGATTGAAAGATTGCTGCTTTAAGGTGCACATTGAAATTACCGGCTGGCGAACAGGCCGGATACCCACTGAAAAGTATGGGCGCCCGGTTTTATCCGCTTCCGGTTCGGGTTACCGTCAACCACCTCCCCTTTCCGTCGATCACTTTCTTAAGACCTGCTGTCATTGGGCCGGCTGGCCCAGGTAGGCCTCGATCACTTTGGGATCCTGCTGGATCTCTCTGGGCGTTCCCTCGGCGATCTTGACGCCGTGATCGATGCATACCACTCGCTGGCAAACCCCCATAACGACTTTCATATCATGTTCCACCAGGAGAACATTAACACCCAGATCGGCGATCCGGGCGATATCCTTCATCAGTTCCATGCTTTCGGCCGGGTTCATGCCGGCCGCCGGTTCGTCCAGCAGAATAATTTTGGGTTGAGAGGCCAGGGCGCGGGCGATTTCAAGCCGTCGTTGCAACCCATAGGGCAGATTCTGAGCCACCGCGTCCGCATATTGATCGACGCCCATGAACGCCAGCGCCTCCATGGCCTGCTGTTCAATTCGGTGTTCCTCCCGGCGCTGGGAACGAGACCGCAGGACCGCGCCGACCACGCCCTTTTTGGAGCGGCTGTGCAGTGCGACCATGGCATTCTCGACGGCGGTCATGTTGGTGAACAAACGGATGTTCTGAAAGGTGCGGGCGATGCCCATGGTCAGAATCTGATAGGGCCGCCGCCCGAGAAGGCTGGCATCATCCAGGAAGACATCCCCAGCGGTGGCGTTATAGACCCCTGTGATAACATTGAATATCGTGGTTTTACCCGCCCCGTTGGGGCCTATCAGGCCGACGATCTCACCAGCATCCACCACAAATTTTATATCGGCCAGGGCCTGGAGCCCTCCGAATCGGACGTTGATGCCTTCCAGTCGCAGTTGTGTCATCGTCGCAATTCCTGGTTCCACATGTTATTGTCAGGATACATAATGACCGAATTCATAGGGGCCGTCTCAAAGCATCGGGGGTGTTAAACCGCTTTCGATACAGGCGCTGAACCGTAAAACCCTCAACTATCGCTCTGGGCATATCGAACCAGAACCCTCGATCAGCGTCTTCAGACGTTATTCCGATTTTTCATGTACCCGGAAAAGCGCTGCACGTGTTTATGCGCCAGGTCGCGGGCTTTATCGGCCTGCCCCGCCTTAACATACCGGACAAGATTGCAGAGGTCCTGATAATTCTCCTGCAACATTTTTGGGGTCCAGGGCAGAAACTGTTCGTAATAGCGCTGGATATTGTCATGCACCGCCTGGTGAACCACGATATACATGGGATTGTCCGTAATGCGGGCCATGATCTGATGGATCTTCTTATCCACTTCGACGAACTCACGCCAGTAGTCGACCCCCAGCTTTCGGTAGCCCTCGGCATCGTTCAATAAGTCTTCCAGTTCTTCGATGTCGTTTGGCGTCGCCCGCCGGGCCGCAAGAGCGGCCACTGAACTTTCGACGTCCTGGCGGAATTCCGTCAGATGGCACAAAGAAATTTTCTGAAAGCGAATCAGAAGGTCCAGGCCATTGCAAACCTGCTCCAGCGGAGCCGCTTTGACCACTGAGCCGCCGCCGACCCCCAGTTTGATTTCAATCAATCCTTTTTGCTCGAGCACCCGCAGGGCTTCGCGCAGCGTGCCGCGACTGGTCTGGAACATCTCCTTGAGATCTCTCTCGGACGGCAGGGTATCACCGGGCTGCAAATGGCC
>JAERRP010000558.1 GCA_016735415.1 Desulfobacterales bacterium
GCCAGAAGACCGATGGTTAGAAACAGCAATGTTCGCCTCATGGGTCCTGCTCCTTTCGGTTATCGATATAAAACGAAATATGTAAACCCGATAATAAAAAGGGTGTTACAGCTGTCTCAGACCCTTGGCCTGGTAAGGAATCTGCCGGGATTGGCGAAACATGATCAGGCCCCGCTCCGTGTGAACCAGGTCGTAGTGACAGTCGACACATTTTTTTTCATAGCCCGGACGGGCGTAAACCACCGAACGGTGGGCCAGCATGGCACCGCGCCGGGTGGGCATATACAGCAGATTTCGATGGCATTTCTGGCACTGATCGTTGTCGAAGGCCGCGTAGGCGGCTTCGCGATTTTTTTCGCGGTCGTATTCTTCCATGGTGAAATGCTTCACCACATCCTTGAGGCCGTGGTAAGTCTTGGCAAAAAAGAACTGTAAGGTGTCCTGGGGGGCGGGCAGGTGGCAGTCCATGCAGTCCACCACCACACCGGCCGTGTTGTTGGTGTGGGTGGAAGAGCGCCAGGCGACCACGGCCGGTTTGATTTCGTGGCAGGTGGCGCAAAACTCCGGGGTGGAAGTGCGCACCATGGTGTAATAGCTAATGCTGAAGAGGGGAATCGCAATCACGATGCCGAGAACGACAAGCGCACCGGCGATGATGGCTTTTTTCATAGTCCCTATCCTGACCTGAAGGTTAGTTCGATGACGTTCAACGACAACATACAGCTATCTGAAGGCGCTTATACAAGCAGGCTTATGCCGGGTGGTGCCAAAGACGGCTTAAGCGATTCATAGCGATTTGATCGAGCGTGGCATGGACGGATATTGTTGCAATCAAGTCAATAAGGTAAATCTGTCTGTGACATTAGACGTTTTCCAATACCAATGTCAATTAATAAATTCCATTCATTTTATTTTGATCATATCGGATGGTTCCGTTGAAAAAATTGACTTAAGTCAATCTTTGCATCTATAATCCCGGCCGGATGACCGATCGAGGGCCGGTCGATTCAAGTTGAAGCGCGCCCCCGGAAATCTTATCGCCACTGGAGACAGATGGAAAACGACATCAAAAGCCTGCTCGCCAATGTCCTGTTTTTCAAGGGCTTGTCCGACGAAGAACTCGACCGCATTCGGGAGATCACCGTCGATCGCCGTTACCAGCGCAACCAGCTCGTTTTTTCCGACGGCGAGGAGGGCCTGGGATTTTTCCTGGTGGTCACCGGCAAAGTCAAAGTTTATAAGGTGTCGCCGGAAGGCAAGGAAAAAATTCTCCACATTCTGGGCCCGGGCGAACCGGTCGGCCAGGTGGCGGTGTTCGCCGGCGAATCTTTCCCGGCCAACGCCGAGGCCATCGCCCGCAGCCGGCTGCTTTTTTTTCCCCGCAAAGCTTTTGTCGAGCTGATCCACGACCGCCCCTCCCTGGCGCTCAACATGCTGGCGATCCTGTCCAACCGCCTGCGCGAATTCACGGTCCAGATCGAGAACCTGTCCCTCAAGGAAGTGCCGTCCCGGCTGGCTTCCTATCTGCTCTATCTCAGCGTGATGGAAAACGCGGCCGACACCCTTACCCTGAACATCTCCAAGGCCCAGTTGGCCAGCGTCATCGGCACCATCCCCGAAACCCTCTCGCGCATCCTGAACAAGATGTCGGCCAAAAATCTGATTGCCGTCGACGGCCGCACCATCCGGCTGGTCGATCGCGACAACCTCGAACTGCTGTCCGAACACGGACGCCTGGTGGACATCTGACGACCTGCCCGCCCGATTGACTTAACCGAGCGGTTACCCTATAGAAATTCCTTTTACGGATTTTCAGCGGAAACGCTTCGATGAAACACTTCAGACCCACCGACAGCAAACAGCTTGGCACGATCTTTTTGATCGCGACGGTCCTGACGGCCGTGTTTGGACTGGTCGAGGCGCTCATTCTGGATTTAACCACCCCGGAGGCTGATTTTCTTCGACAGCTCCTCAGGGCCGACTCGGGCCATCTGGCGGTCGGGGCCCTCGTCTTCGGTCTGCTGGTTTCAGGCCTCGGGACCGCCGCGCTGGTCAACCGGCGATCCCGCAAGACCCTTCCCCAAAACTTTACCGATGAGGCCAAGTACCGCAACATCATCGAAACCATGGAAGAGGGCTATTTTGAAATCGACCTGAACGGCAAACTGTCTTTCGTCAATGATGCCCTGGCCCGCATGATCGGACAGTCACCCGCGAAGCTTTGCGGTCTGAAAACCCGCGACTTCGCCAGCGCCGATACCGCCACCCGCATGCACCACACCCTGCACAAGGTCTACCTCACGGGCGAATCACAGCGTATCGGCCATTACGACGTTTTCCGGCCCGATGGCGAGCGGGTCGTTCTGGAGCTTTCGGTCTCGCAGTTGAAAAACCGTCGCGGCCAGATCCCAGGCTTCCGGGGCATCGCCCGGGACGTCTCCGAAAACCTGAAGGTCGCCCGGGAAAAACGGCGTCTGGAAACGCAGCTGCAACAGGTCCGTAAGATGGAGGCCATCGGCACACTGGCCAGCGGGATCGCCCACGACTTCAACAACATCATGATGGGGATCATCGGCAATGCTTCGCTGATGATCTCCAAAATCGAATCCGATCATTGCCATTATGAAAAGCTGAAAAACATCGAGAAATACGTGGAAAACGGCTCCGAGCTGACCCAGCAGCTGCTGGGTTTCGCCCGGGGCGGCAAATACAATGTCAAATCGACCAGCCTGCGGGAACTGGTGGAAGAAAGCGCCCAGATGTTCGGCCGGACCAAAAAAGAAATCCGGATCCACAAGTCGCACCTGCAGGAAACCCGCCCGGTGGCGGTCGACCGGGGCCAGATCGAACAGGTCCTGCTCAATTTGTTCGTGAACGCCTGGCAGGCCATGCCCGGCGGCGGTGACCTCTACCTGGCAAGCGAGGATTTCGAACTGGACGAAAGCTATCAGGCCCCCTACAAGGTCATCCCGGGCCCCTACGTCAAGCTGTCCATCATGGACACCGGCGTGGGGATGGACCAGGCCACCCGCAAGCGGCTTTTCGAGCCCTTTTTCACCACCAAGGAAATGGGCCGCGGCACCGGCCTGGGGTTGGCCTCGGCCTATGGGATTATTAAAAACCACGGTGGCCATATCAATGTTTACAGCGAAAAGGGGCGCGGTACGACTTTCAATATCTATCTTCCGGCCTCCGACCTGGCCCGGACGGAAGAGGCCGGCCCGTCGCGCCGGATCTACACCGGCAACGAAACCATCCTGCTGGTGGACGACGAGGACATCACCATGGACGTGGCCGAGGAGATCCTGGCGGAGCTGGGCTACCAGGTGCTCACCGCCCGCGATGGACGGGAGGCGCTGGAAATCTACAAAAAGAACCGGGCCCGCATCGATATGGTGATTCTGGACATGATCATGCCCGGCATGGGCGGCGGGTGGACCTACGACGAACTCAAGATGATCGACGCGGAGGTGAAAGTCCTGCTGGCCAGCGGCTACAGCCTCAGCGGCGAGGCCTCTAAGATTTTAGGGCGCGGCTGCAACGATTTTATTCAGAAGCCGTTCAGTATGAAACAGCTCAGCAAAAAAATTCGAAGCGTTCTGGATGCGGCTGAAACCCCTTTGTGAGCATCGGGAAGAGGGACGCCCGCCGGCAGCCAACGCACCTGTTTTACCGGTTACCCGGTCTGGCCCCTTGGCGCAGCGCAGCGTTTTCTGACAATCCATAACATCAACTTCATAATCAGGAGATCCACCCAATGGTCGAATTCGCATACCAGGAAATGTTCCCGCTGGGAGAAGATCCCACCGTTTACCGCCATCTCACGGAAGATTACGTGCAGGTCAGATCCATGGAGGGCCGTCCCGTGACAGTGGTTCAGCCCGAGGCCCTGACCGTGCTGGCCGAAGCGGCCTTTCGCGATGTTTCGCATCTTTACCGCAACCGCCACCTGGAATCGCTTAAACGGATCCTGGACGACCCCGAAGCCTCCCGGAACGACCGCTTCGTGGCCCTTGAAATGCTCAAAAACGCCGTCATTTCAGCCGAAGGCGAATTCCCCATGTGCCAGGACACCGGTACGGCCATCATCATCGGCAAAAAGGGCCAGCAGGTCTGGACCGGCGCATCGGACGAGGAAGCCCTCTCACGCGGCGTCTTCAAAGCCTACACCGAGACCAACCTGCGCTATTCCCAGAACGCGCCGCTTACGATGTACGACGAGAAAAACACCGGCTGCAACCTGCCGGCCCAGATCGAACTCTACGCCACCGAGGGCCAGGCCTACAAATTTCTGTTTATCGCCAAGGGCGGCGGTTCGGCCAACAAAACCTATCTATTCCAGGAAACCAAGGCCGTCCTCAATCCGGATACCCTCCTGGAATTCATGAAGGCCAAGATGAAAAGCCTGGGCACGGCCGCCTGCCCGCCCTATCATCTGGCCTTTGCCATCGGCGGCACCTCGGCCGAACTGAACCTCAAACCCGTCAAGTTGGCCTCGGCCGGTTATCTCGACGGCCTGCCCACCCGGGGCAGTGAAACCGGACATGCTTTCCGGGATCTCGAACTGGAAGCCGACGTGCTGCAGATGTCACGCGATCTGGGGATCGGCGCCCAGTTCGGCGGCAAATACTTCTGCCATGATGTACGCGTGGTG
>JAERRP010000881.1 GCA_016735415.1 Desulfobacterales bacterium
GCCCTCTGCTGTGCAACGATAGTCTCACGATTTTGCAGGGCCATGATGCCCAGAATCTCGCTCGGCGCGCTGCTGCAGATGGTGGTGTAGTCCTTGAGCCGGCCCATGTGTTCGAGCAGGTCGCGGTCACGGGTGGCTGTCCAGCCGATCCGCAGGCCGGGAAGCCCGAACGTCTTCGACAGGCCGAACAAAGAAACAGCCCGTTCGTATAATTCGCAGGCCGAAGGCAGGGTGTCGGCTTCGTCCGCCTCAAGGAATCGGTACATTTCGTCCGAGAGCAGATGGATATTGCGTTTTCGCAGAAGATCCACCAGGGCCTTGTAATCCTCCCTGGACGGCAGGCAGCCGGTGGGGTTGTGGGGGAAATTAGCCACCACCAGGCGGGTGCTGTTCTGCAGGATGCCCTCGAGGCGATCGATATCGAACTTCCACCCCCGGTTTTCGTCCGCGGTCCAGAAGGAGACACTGCAGCCGATAGACTTGGCCACGGCGTAAAGGGACTGGTAACCTGGATACGAGCAGATGACGTGATCTCCCGGTTTCAACAGGGCCTGCATCAGCAGGAAGATGCCTTCTTCCGGGACCACCACCAGAACATCTTCAGGGCTGATGTCGTCGTAAATGGCGGCGATGGCACGCCGAAGCTCGGGATGGCCCTGGGAATCGGTGTAGCTCAGCTTGAGATTGTCCCACAGGTGCTGGGTGTCGCTGTCGGCCATGGCTACAATCTCATTCATGGTGAAGGCTTCGCAGTCGGAGCACGACAGCAGGTAACGGGCGTTGAATTCATAGCGGGCGAAATAGCGCTCCAAGGCAAAAGGTTCAATTGTCACCATCAGGCAACCTCCGTTTCAAGCGGCCATCAACACCATGGCGATGACCGCGGCCAGCACCCCGGCCCTCTTATCCAATGACTTCAGGCGTCCACCCTTCATTAAAATATCTGCTCCACGGTTTCTTCGTCACTCGTGCCAAGGCGTTCTTTAATGATCATACCCAAAAGGGCCCGGGGAACAATGCTTTTCCCCGGGCCCTTTTGGTTGTGCTTTGTGATTTGGCGCTTTTCAGGGCGCCTGCCCCTTTACAAGTTTGTCATGCATCTGCTGTGAATACTTTTTCTTGCGGCTGGAAGCTTCCTGAATTATCTCCAAAACATCCATGGGTTTGTCCGGGCTTTTGCTGAAATCATACATTTCAACGGCTTTGCCGCGGGCATCCGCCAGAATGGCGCGGCCTACGGGAGACCGGGTGATGACCGTGGTCCAGCCTTCCTCGGCGCCAATGCCGCCGAAAGAGATGTCGGCATATTCGGCGGCGTAATCCGGGCAGTAATGGCAGGCGTAACGCTTCATGAATTCGAGCTCGGAGAGCGGCACCGTTTTCTTCTCGCCGGTGTTGAGGCGCACCATGAGCTGGTCGCGCAGGTTGATCTTCTGGACATCCCGCCACTTGAATCCGCCCTTTTGTTCCAGCGCCTTACGTTCCTTTTCGTCAAACAGGTAGTTGCCGGAGCAGAACAGCCCGAGCGTGTAGCGGATGGAGTCGGAGGGTACGATCCCCAGGGCTTCCATCTTGCGCAGGGCCTTGATCTGACAAGGGGTTCCCACCATGGCCACTCGCCTGAGCCCTTTCTGGATCATGGGACGGAACTCCTGCACCGACGGAGAATAGGTGGAGTAATCGTGGCCGAAGTGTTTCATCCCGTGGGAGCTATCGAAATAAAAGCCGGCTGCCTCGATGATTTCATCCCGGGAAGTGGCCAGCCAGGGATCACGTTCGAAAGGCCCGGTCTGTTTGGTGACAATGGCGCCGTCGATGTGGCCGCGATCGAACAGGTGGACCAGCAGGGCGGTCACCACGCCGCCGTCGGTGGCCCTGGATCGAATATCCGGGTCGGTCGAGCGGGCCACGGTCGTATCCAGCACGCGCCCCATGGGGGGTTCCCATCCGACGACTTTCCGGGTTTCCTCCTGCAATTCGCCGATCTCGGGGCAGATGCTGTAGCACAGGCCGCATTCGATGCATTTGGCCCGGTCGGCAAACTGGGGCACGCCTTCATCGCTGAGCTCCAGGGCACCGTAGTTGATGGCCGTACAGAAGGTCACACATCCGCCGCAGTGGTGGCAGAGACCGGGTTTCTGGACTTCCTCGATCAGGTCTTCAAACGTCTTCATGCTTCCTCCTAGACTTCAGGCCGGGGATAAAGTCCGCCCGCTTCCACGATTCCGGGGACTTTTTCCTCCCACTCGATGGCCATGATGTGAAAACCGCGAACCCCTTCACATTCCTTCAGGCGCTGGATGGATTCGATGCACATCTTGATGCCCTCATCCGCCTGTTTGTCCTTGGGGGTGTCCGCCAGGCGTTTGACGACTTCATCGGGCACGTCCATCCCCGGCACGCGGTTTTTCATGTAGCGCGCCATGCCGGCGGACTTCATGGGGGTCAGTCCGGCCATGATGGCGGTTTTCTCGTGCAGGCCCCGATCCACCACGCCCTTCATCCACTCCTCGAATTTATCCAGGTTATAGATGCACTGGGTCTGGATGAATTCGGCCCCGGCCTTCACCTTTTTGGCCAGACGGGCCACGCGGATTTCGAAGGGATCGGCAAAGGGGTTGGCGGCCGCCCCGATGAACATTTTCGGCGGGCGCTTGATATCGTCGCCGCCCAGGAACTTGCCCTCGTCCCGCATCATCCGCGCGGTCTGCAGCAGTTGCATGGAGTCGAGGTCGTGAACGTTTTGACCCTGAGCGCAGTCACCAAAACTCTGGTGGTCGCCCGACAGGCAGAGGAGATTGTGGATATCCCAGGAAGCCGCTCCCAGGATGTCGCTCTGCAGGGCGATGCGGTTGCGGTCCCGGGTGACCATCTGCAGAACCGGTTCCAGTCCCATGGTTTTTAGGCGGATGCAGACCGCCAGGGAGGATGTCCGGCAGACCGATGTCTGGTTGTCGGTGATGTTGATGGCATCGACGTAGTCTTTGATCATTTCGGCCTTTTCGACAATCCCCGACGGATCGCTGCCGCGGGGAGGACCACACTCGGAAGTGACGGCGAAGTGACCCGCAGCCAGAACCTTTTCAAGTTTGCTAGGCGTTTTAGCTGTCATGCTGCACATCCTCCCTGACGAGTTTGCGTGGGCCTCCGGCCCGGTCGCTGGACCAGTCCTTTATGGGGGCAAGCTTTTCATAATCGTCCATTTTTCCGAGAAGCTTCAGCCGGTCGACGATCAACTGCCAGGCGCAGTCCACGTCTTTGCTGATTTCGCACTTGCCATTGGTGGATCCGCCGCAGGGGCCGTTCAAGACTCGTTTGGCGCAGCGGGCGATGGGGCAGATGCCGCCGGTCTGGGCCAGGATGCACTGTCCGCAGGCCTGGCAGCGTTCGGTGTAGAGCCCCATGTGCTCCACGGCCCCCAGAAAAGTGGTGTTTAAACCGGGATAAACCGGTTTGGGGTACTTCTCGGCCATGAACTGAACCCCGATGCCGCAGGCCGTGCTCAGGACCGCATCGGCCCAGCCGACTTCCTCCTCGGATTTTTCAAAGAATTCGTGCTCGCACTGGCGTTCGATGCCGGAATCCTTGATTTCGATGTCGACGCCCTCCTGGGTCGCTTTCATCCGCAGCATGGAAGCCAGGATTTGGGCCTCTTTGTTGCCCCCCTGCTGGCAGACGGCGACACAGGTATTGCAGCCGAACACCAGGACCTTTTTGTGATCCTTGATACTCTCCCAAAGTTCTTCAAGAGGTTTTTGCTCGCCCACGATCATGGCTGTTATCTCCTTTCCCGCGCCTGAATAGCTAACCGTATGGGAGAAGGACCGAGTTGCCGGATCCTTTCCGTGAATTCGTTGCAGATTTCCGCCCAGCGCGGCCCCATGGCGGCCGACAGGTTATACATGGCCAGTCGTTCGGGATTGATGCCGACTTTGGGGAGAAGGGTTTTAAGATAATGGACCCGTTGGGCGGCATTGGTATTTCCTTCCAGGAAATGACATTGGCCTTCCAGTCAGCCGGCCACGAACAGGCCGTCCACCCCTCTCTCAAAGGCGCGCAGCACGTAGCTATGGTCCAGCTTGCCGGTCCAGGGCAGCCGGATAATTTTAACGTTAGGCGCATAGGACAGCCGCATCACGCC
>JAERRP010000306.1 GCA_016735415.1 Desulfobacterales bacterium
GTCCCTCGTCATCAAGGTGGTTGGCGACAGTACCCAGAGTTCCAGCACTTTGTCCGCCGCATGCTCTTCTTTGAGATAGCGATCGTAAATCTCCCACACCTGACGCGTGCCCTGCTCGGCACTGACCGCCACCCCCGGTTGGGTGGCGATCAGCGAACGGGGGAAAATGGCCGAGGCGTAGCTCTGAATGCAGAAGGTAATGTCGGCCACCCCTTCAACGGCCCGCTTGTATTGCTGCACCGGGCCTTTTCCCAACGCGCCGGAAGGATAGATCCTGATTACCAGTTCACCGCCGGTGGCCGCCGCCAGATCATCGGCCAACGGCAGGAACACCTGCTGGTGCAGGGTATGCACCGTGGGCATGAAATGGGCCAGTTTGAGTTCTTTGGCAAAAACGCCGGGAAGGCCGGCGGGCAGGATGATGCCGCCGGCAATGAGGGCGATTAGGGCGAATCCGGTGAACTTGATCGATTTCAGCATGATGATCCTTCCTGGCGGGCTTAGGGCTCGCGAAAAAATAAGGTACATTTTAATCGCCGGTCGTTGAATCCGGGGCCGCGGCGCCGTCCGCGATTCGGGTCGCCGCTTTCGGCCGCATCCCCTGATCGATCATCACGGTCAGGCCTTGCAGATCACCATCCAGCCGGCGATCATGGGCTAAAACCGTTGAAACAGCGCGAATGCGGTCAAGGAATTCACGGCCGGCCGGTGCGAGCTGGTTCTCTTCGCGCAACCCGGCGGCATTGGACAGGGCGATCAACTGGGTGGCCAGCACCTGCTGTAAAAGGGTTGTCACTTCAGCCGCGTTGAGCGCCGCATTAAGCCCCATGCTGACTTTGTCCTGATTGCCGCCTTCGGTGGGCCGTGAAAGAACGCTGTCCGGGGCCGAGCGCTGGATGGCCCGGGCGGTCAGGGCGCTGCAGGTCAACTGCAGGGCTTTGAGGCCGCATCCCTCGTAGGCCACGAGGGTTTCGGGCAGACCGCAGTTGTGGCGTGCATCCACCAGCAGAGCGTACTGCCGGTCGATCAAATCCGCAACCGACGCCGCCGCCGATTTGATCAGGTCCATGGTCAGGGCGATATGGCCGCCGTAAAAATTGCCCGCGAAAATCGTTTCACCTTCTTCCGGATCCACGATCGGGTTGTCATTGACACTGTTGAGTTCGCGCTGCAGCACCTGACGCGTCCACGTCAGGGCATCCCGGGCCGCCCCGATCACATGGGCCGCACAACGTATGGAATAGGGGTCCTGAACCAGCCGGCCCGCGTCACTGCGGCTGTCAATCAAGCGGCTGTCGGCCAGGGCCGCGCGGATCGCCGCCGCCGCGGCCATCTGCCCCGGATGGTGTTTGAGGCGGTGGGCCGTGGGGTGAAAGGCCTGGGAGCGCCCAAACAGGATTTCGGCCGCCAGGGCCGAAGCTCGTTCGCAGACCGCCAGGGTTCGGTCGAAACGCTCCGCCGTAAGGACCCCTACGGCCGTCATCACGGCCGTACCGTTCATGATCGCCAGGGATTCCTTGGGAACGAAGGTGTGAACCGGCAATCCGGCCTTCCGGAGCGCCCGGGCGGCCGGCAGGACCTCCCCGCCATAATAAACCTCGCGCTCACCGGCCAGAACCGCCGCCAGGTAGGACAGGGGGGTCAGATCGCCGGAAGCCCCCACCGACCCCAGCGAGGGGATGACCGGTATCACATCGTGATTGAGCAGGCTGGCCAGCGCTTCCAGCAGCGACAGCCGCACGGCGGAATAGCCCTTGGACAGGCTCACCAGGCGGGCAAAGACAATGGCCCGGCCTTCGGTTTCGGAAAAAGGTTCCCCCGTACCGCAGCCGTGCTGCCGGATAATCTGATAGGCGAAGTCCTGGGAATGCCGGGGACCGACGGTCCGATCCGAACTGCAGCCGACACCGGTCGAAACGCCGTAAATGCGGTCGCCGGCCGACAGTGACTGTTCAAGCACCATCCGGCCGCTTTTCAGCCGGGCAATCCAGTTCGGATCGTCCGACAGGTTGACCCGGTGCCCCTCCAGGGCAACGGCGATGAGCTGATCGAGCGAGACCTCGGCGTCAGCGATGCTGATTTCAGAAAGGGGCGCAGTATTCTCCTGGTCAGGCATATGGTTCGATCCGATCCGTTTAATTCTTCAGGTGTTCTGGCGCGGGGTTCCGCCTTTCGGGTCCAACCCCACGGGGCAGGCCGCCAGACAGTGAAAACAGCCCGCTATCGTTCCAACCCCCTGCACAAGGGCCCGATGAAGACGTGCAAAATCGAAATCCTCGAGCCGCTGGCGCCGTGCTTCGAGATCCTGATTTTCCAGAAGGCTGTAGATGTATTTTTGCAGTACCACGACACCCTGGGGCATGGCCCTGGGAATGCACAGCTTTTTTTTTGATCGTTCTTCGCCCCCGGATGATCGCATCGTTGGGGCAGGCCTTGATACATTCGTCGCAACCCTCACCGCAGGGATTGAAATCCAGCCTGGGATCAGGTTCCAGCTCGGCCTCGGTTAAAATAGTGTTGAAATAAACGCGGGGACCGAATTGCGGCGTCACAATATAGGTGGGCACGCCGATGGTGCCAAGACCGGCTTCGGCGGCCACATGCCGATGGGAAAGCTCTCCGAAAATACCCAGGTTGGTCCAATCCGGATCCACCATCGTCCCGTTGGACAGTGGGAGGGCCCGGGAGCCCTGCTGCTCCACAAAATGGCCGATCTCCATGGCGCGCCGATTGAGAGATTCATTCGTGCGCCAGGCAACCCAGCGGGCGTTTTGGACCATGTCACCGGTCCCCACCGCCACGGCGCCGGTAAGGAGCCGTTTACCCACGGAAATGGCCGTCCTGGCCGCCGGCCACAGGCGCGAGGGTTTATAGCGGGTCGGCGTTACGGCATTCAGATGCCGGGTCGACACCAAACCGACCAGGTCGACACCCTCCTGGAGCGCATAGGATCTGATGTTGCTCTTAAGGCGATGTTCGGACATCTCGCTGTACCTCGAAGGCTTTTTTTAATTCTGCTTTAAGAATTTTCCCGGTTTGGTTGCGTGGGAAATCCTTGACGAAATGAATTTTGCGGGGATGCTTGAAGGCCGCAATTTTGCCGTCCAGGTAGCGGTGCAGGGCCCCTTCTTCCAATTCGCATGCTTCCGCCCGTCGCACAAAGGCCACCACGATCTCGCCGCGTCTCGCATCCGGCAGGCCCACGGCCGCAGCCTCCGCCACCTGCGGATGGTCTGCGATGGCCCGCTCCACCTCGGCCGCATAGATATTCTCACCCGCACAGATAATCAGGTCGCTCTTGCGCCCGACGATATAGACAAATCCATCTTCATCCCGCCGGCCCAGATCCCCGGTGTAAAACCAGCCGTCGCGAAGTACGGCTTCCGTGGCCTGCGGCTGGTTCCAGTATTTGAGAAAAACCGTGGGGCCTTTGACGATAATTTCACCGGTTGCGTTCGCCCCGAGGTCCCGCCCGTTATCATCCACAATCCTCAGGAGCGTATGAAACACTTCTTTCCCGATGGATCCAGCCTTGCGGACGGCGTCTTCCAGATCCAGCGCCGTGATGCGAAGCGTTTCCGTCATACCATAGCCCTGGGCGAAACGGATACCTTTCTCCCGCTGGTATTTGCGGATCAGCGGCACGGGCATGGGCGCCCCCCCGGAAATAAAAAAGTGGGTATGCGCAAAATCCGCGGCCGGCCATCGCGGTGATTTGGCCATCATTTCGTACATCACCGGTACGGCAAACATGTAGGTAATCTTCTCCCGACCGATGCACGTCAGAACGTCCGACGGATTGTCAAAGCTTTTAAGAACCAGTTGTCCGCCGGCATAGACCACCGGCATCACCGAAGCGGCCAGGGCGCCGATGTGAAACAGCGGGGCCACGACCAGAGATTTGCAGGTGGCATCCAGACGGTAGTTGAGCAGGGAGTGAATGGCCCCGAAAAGAAAATTACCATGGGTCAGCACGGCGCCCTTGGCGGTTCCCGTTGTGCCCGATGTGTACATGATCAGGAGGGGATCATCCAGACACACGGCCTCATCGGGCGCACCGTCCGCCACGGGCAGGCCCCGGTCAATCGTCCCGGCCGCCAGGTCTGCGGGCGGCAGGTCTTCTTCGCAGGACCAGCAATGGGCAATTCCGCGGCCCGCGGTTTTGAGTGCGGCGGCGGCCTCACGGGCATCCCGCGTGTAGACCAGTAAACGGGGGGCGCAGTCCCTGATGATGTGGTCCAGTTCGGGCAGGGCCAGATTGGCGTTCAACGGCACGATGATGGCGCCGGCCCGGGCGCATGCAAAAAAAACTCCCAGAAAAGCGCTGGCGTCGGACATCAGGGTAACCACCCGGGCGCCCCGCTGAAGGCCGCACGCCATCAGCGCCCGGGCGATGCGGTTGACCCGTTCGTCAAACCGGCGATTGCTGCAGGCCCGGTCATCCTGCTTCAAAAAAAGCCGATCGGGATAAAGTTGCGCACGCTTGGATACCCACTCCGCCACGTTCATCGCATCACCCCTCCCCCCCCAGGTCGTCAAAGGACCGCAGGATCAGGGAGACAAAGGTTCCGCCGCAAGAAAACCCGTTGACCATGCCGTAGCGTATTCGGGCCGCCGTCCGGGCGCCCATGACGAAATTCAGTGGTTGCAACGGTCTTTGCAGCCCCAGGGTCGGCGGGATTACGCTGTGTTTGAGCGAAAGCGCCATGGCGGCCGTCCGGATGCCGCCGGAGGAAAAGCTTTCCCCCACGGCCCCTTTGATGGAAGCAATAGAGGGGTTGTCGCCTTCGCCACTGAATACGTCGGATAAGGCCGCCGTTTCCAGGCGGTCCAATTTAAGGCCCCCGTTGGCCGAAGCCGAAACATAATCCACTTGCGCCGGTGCAATGCCGGCCGCGCCCATTGCTCTTTTCATCGCCAGGATCGGCCCGCGGGGGCTAGCGGGCCAGTCGGTGGGCGGTGACGGCGCGGAACTCAACCCCCACCCCCGGATCTCAGCGTAGGGCC
>JAERRP010000737.1 GCA_016735415.1 Desulfobacterales bacterium
GAAAAGTCCAACGATCCGTCTTCCCATGGCGTATCGAGTCTAAAACAGGTTAAAACAGGATGCGATCGTTTTTTCGGGAATCACAGCCAGGCGGCTGTCCGGATCTTTGGCAGGTCATCGTGATGGATGGCACCTTGCATTTCAGTGCCGTTTTCAGTCCTGGCATACATGTTGAAGCTATCCAGGTTATCAACAGGCATGGTCCCCCAGAAATTAATGCCCGTTTGTTCCCGATAAGCAGGAGCGCCTGCGGCCGCCCCGATCCGGGTTAACCCTATTTAGAAACGGTCATATGGAAAAAAATATTTTCGAACTGGAGTTAAAAACACTCTACGCCATCAGTCAGAAAATCGGTCAGGTCCTCGATCTGGACCATACGCTGATGGCCATCCTCGAAATCCTCTCGAAGAATCTCTCCATGGAACGGGGAACGGTTACATTGAAGGATAGGGAGACCGAATTGCTCAGAATCATCGGCTCTTATGGTCTGGATCCGATGGAGCAAAAACGGGGGATTTACCATCCCGGCGAGGGGGTTACCGGTGCTATTTTCGAAACTGTCCAACCCTTTGCGGTTCCTGACATCGGAAGGGAACCGCTCTTTTTAAACCGCACCCAGGCGCGCATTCTGACTAAAAACAATCTGGCGTTTATCGGTGTCCCCATCGTGCTGAACAATGAGCCCATAGGGGTGCTAAGCGTGGACCGGCTTTTCGGGCCGGAAGTGGATTTCAAGGAGGACATTCGCTTTCTGACCATCGTTGCGACACTGATGGCCCAGTTTGTCCAACTCAACCGTCAGGTGGAGCGACGGGAAGCGCATTTGCTAACGGAAAATCGCAGTTTGCGGGCAGAGGTGTCTGCTAAATACAACCGCTTCTTTGCGGTAGGGGTTAGCCCGGCGATGCAGGCCCTGAACAAAATGATCCGGAAGGTAGCACCAAGCCGGGCCTCGGTCCTTTTGCTTGGTGAATCAGGAACCGGAAAAACCCTCACAGCTCGAATCATCCATGAACTGAGCCAGCGTAGGAGAAATCCTTTTGCCAAGGTAAACTGTGCCGCGCTTCCGGAAAATCTTATTGAATCGGAACTGTTCGGTCATGAAAAAGGGGCTTTCACCGGCGCCACCCAACTGAAAAAGGGACGCCTGGAAGAGGCAGACAGCGGGACCGTTTTTCTTGATGAAGTTGGTGAACTGCCCCTTCCGGTTCAGTCCAAGCTTCTGCGGTTCCTGCAGGAGCGCGAGTTCGAACGCTTGGGCAGTACCCGAACCCGAAAGGTAGACCTGCGCATTGTGGCAGCTACCAACATCGATCTGAATCAGGCCGTGGCCGACGGCCGATTCCGGCCGGATCTTTTCTATCGCTTGAACGTTTTTCCAATTTCCATACCGCCCTTACGACAGCGTAAGGCCGACCTGCTTCTTCTGGTGGACTATTTCATTGAAAAAACATCCAGGGAATATGGGCGCAGGTTTTACTTCTCTTCAGAGTGCATGCAGATTCTATCTGCATACAACTGGCCGGGAAATGTGCGTGAGTTGGAAAACCTGATTGAGCGTGTGGCCATTATGGCTGAAACCGATCGGATCGATTCCAAAGCTCTGCCGGCCTATCTGTCCCGCTGCAAAGGGACGCCATGTTACGGGGCCCCGTCGGGGTCTTCGTCCTCCAAAATAGAAATTATGGAAAGAGAAACATTGCTCGAATCCCTGGCGCGTAATGACTGGGTCCAGCAGAAAGCAGCCCGGGAGATCGGCCTGACGCTCAGGCAGATGGGCTACCGGGTAAAAAAATTCAAGCTTGACAAAGTCATTCGAGAGAACAAACGCACGCAACGTGCGGTTTCATAACTTCTCCAATTAACTCCTCCTCCCACGAAAAAATTTACTTATACATCTTTCTTTTAGACCTAACTGCCGGACGAGCAGTCCGGCGAAAGATAAATCCCAAACCGGCCCATTCCGCAAATAACTACATCTACGAAATTGTAGATCGACCATCTACACAATTGTAGATCGCTGGGTCTGCCTCTTGAAAAAATAAACCAGGCAGAGAGCACGGATATTGTTTTTTTTGTGACAATACAGACTGTTGCGGGTTTTAAAACGTAGTCTGGTTCTCTGGCACACCGATTGCTGGTAAAGAAGTCACTCGTTGATCATAAGCAGTATAACACGGTCAGATAAAGGAAATGAAATAATGAGAAAGATTGCGATTTATGGAAAAGGCGGCATCGGCAAATCAACCACAACCCAAAATACGGTTGCCGGTTTGGCGGAAGCAGGGAAAAAAGTCATGGTTGTGGGGTGCGACCCAAAGGGCGATTCGACCAGGCTGCTTCTGGGTGGTCTGAACCAGCATACTGTTTTGGACACTCTGCGGGAGGAGGGTGAAGATGTTGATCTTGAAGATATTCGCAAAACAGGTTTCGGTAACACCTTATGTACTGAATCGGGCGGCCCCGAGCCGGGGGTGGGGTGTGCGGGCAGGGGCATTATTACTTCGATTAACCTGCTCGAACAACTGGGCGCGTTTGGGGAAGACGAAAATCTTGATTATGTTTTCTACGATGTGCTGGGCGACGTGGTTTGCGGCGGTTTTGCCATGCCGATGAGAGAGGGCAAGGCAAAAGAGATCTAAATCGTTGTTTCAGGCGAAATGATGGCCATGTATGCGGCAAATAATATCTGCAAGGGAATATTGAAATTCGCGGAAACAGGGGGAATCCGGCTTGCCGGTCTTATCTGCAACAGTCGTCAGGTCGATAATGAAGTAGAAATGATAGAGGCGTTTGCAGAGAAGCTTGGATCACGCATGATTCATTTTGTTCCGCGGGACAACATGGTTCAAAAGGCGGAGATTAACAGAAAAACAGTCATTGAGTTTGAACCGGAACATCCACAGGCCGATGAATACAGGGCACTTGCAAAAAAAATGGGTGAGAATGACAAGTTTGTTATCCCTGCCCCAATGGAGATGGATGATTTCGAAAAGCTGCTGATAGAATATGGTATAGCAGGATAAGAAGGATATTTATATAAAGGAGAATAAACAGAATGATAATGATCAGATCGATTATAAGACCGGAAAAGACGGATAGTGTGCTTTCAGCACTGATGGATGCAGGATTCCCTGCGGTAACCAAAATGGGCGTTGTCGGCCGGGGAAAGCAACGCGGCATAAAAATTGGTGAGATAACCTATGATGAAATTACCAAGGATTTGTTGATTACAGTGGTTAAGGATCAAGACAAGGATTTTCTTATTAAAACGGTTATCAAATTTGCCAGATCCGGAAAAAAGGGCGCTTTTGGTGATGGAAAAATTTTTGTTACTCCTGTGGATGAAGTTTACACAGTGAGTTCCGGAATCAGGGAAGACGGTTCCGGGGAAACAGAGGAGATGAAGATATGAAAGAGGTTATGGCGATTATTCGTATGAATATGATGAATAAAACCAAAAGAGCTCTGTCCGCCGCGGGCATCTCTTCCTTAACGGCCAGAGATGCCCTTGGCCGTGGAAAAGGGCTAGTCGATATGACGCTGCTCAAAGGAGCGGAGCAGGGATATGAGGAAGCGATCTCCCAATTAGGGCAAAGCCAGCGCCTGATACCCAAAAGAATGCTTTTTATCGTGGTAAACGATAAACTGGTGGAGAAAACGGTTAAAACGATAATTAAAGTCAATCAAACAGGAAAATCCGGGGACGGC
>JAERRP010000859.1 GCA_016735415.1 Desulfobacterales bacterium
CCGATCCAGTTGCCGGCCGGCCGGTCCCATGATCCAGCGATAAAAAAAATAGGGGCCGAGCGCATCGGCGATCTCGCTGCCCTTGTTGGGCGGGCTCAGCATGACGATCCGGCTGCCGGCCGGCAATTGCCGGGTCTGAAGGTACTGCCGGATCATAATAGCGCCCAGCGAATGGGCAACCATATGAACAACGCGGCAACCGTCCTGCCGGCAGCGCTCCACCGCCGGAAGGAGATACCCGTCGGTAAGGGCTTCGACGGGCGCATCCGTGGAAGGGTAGCCCGTATTGTAAACGTGATACCCCCTGGCTTCGAGGTAGTCCGCCATGGGCGCCATGGAAGCCGCACGGCGTCCCAGGCCGTGCAGGAGAATGACGCACGGCACGGGCGCATCCGGTCTCGCGGCCAGCGGTCCGGCCGCCCCGGCAACGCTCGGCGCTTCCAACCCCGACAGCAGTATCAGCAGCAGACAAAACGTTTGGCGCATGGCGATCATTACCGGATGAGCGTTGCGCGGTCAGACGATCAGGGCGACACAATCGCCTGCCGCCGGTTGGCCAGTCCGTGAAACCGGAACAGCAGAACGGTCAACATGAGCATCATGGTGATCGTCAGGATGGAATCCAAAACAAACGGCCAGAAAGGATTCAGCCCCAGGGCCTGCGCCAGTTGATCGATCAGAATCCGCAGGAGAATAAACGTCATGAACAGGATCGACGTGCTGCCGATAATCGGCAGCATGAAAGGGCGTGTCATTTGATAACTGTTTTTCAGCGCCTGCCAGGGACCGTCGCCATCCAGGACGATCCGGAATTCCACCAGCGCCAGCCGGGCATAGGCAATCACGGCCGGCAGGATGAAGGCCATAAAGCCGGCCCCGATAATAAGCAGGCTGATCATGTTGGCCAGCAGCAGCTTGTCCCACAACCTCACGCCGACGACAAAGCCCTCTTGGAGAGACCACGGTTCGCCGGCCTCGATGCGGGCCAGTTGATAAATCAGGGCCCCCGTGTAAATGGGGTGGTAGAAGAAATCGAAAACCAGGGCGATCATCGGGATGGTCGGGCCCTGGCCCCCAGCCGTGGCTTCGACACCGGGTGAGAGAAAGCCGACTAGGATGACCGGCAGATACAATACCAGAAAAAACCGCAGCAGATCCCGGCGGTAGACGTGCAAAAAAAGCGCGGCTTCCTTCAGTCGTTTGAACGGCGAAAAATCCATCGGGAGATTGGGGGGCATAACGCTCAATTCCTACCCATCAGACCGGCTCAGGGTTTAGGGTTCGCGCAAAAATAATCCGGGCCAATTTTTCATACCTGGGGGTTGATTGCAACCCCTGTCAGACCGATCCCGGCCAGAGCCCGTGTGTTATGCCGGATGGTTGACAACCCCTGAAGTGCATTGAACGGCCGTCTTCTTCTCGGCGGCCGGCCAGAAAGGCCCAATGGGAAACGCGATCGTGACGGAATGCTTCGCGCCCGCCACCATGCCCAACCTGTCCGATTACCGCATCATCAAACGGAAATTCTCACAGAAAAGAGGCAGGATACATCGGCGCTTAAAATGTGAAGTTAATTTAGCGCGAGCCCTAAGTCGCGGATGACCCCGCCTGCGGACGCGAAGAGGCTGCCGGGGTTGTTTGGCGCCGGCCTGCAAGGCGGTGAAAATCTTCCAGAATCATGTAGCCGCAGGGAATCAGAAGCAGCGTGATCACCGTGGCGAACAACACCCCGAAACCCAGGCTGACGGCCATGGGAATTAAAAACTGGGCCTGGATGCCCTTCTCGACCAGCATGGGGCTCAACCCGGCAAAAGTGGTCAGCGAGGTCAACAGAATGGCGCGGAAACGAATGCAGCCCGCCCGTATGACGGCGTCGTGGCTATTTAGGCCTTCCTGTCGGAAACGGTTGGCCCGATGAATGAGTACGAGGCTGTCGTTGACCACCACCCCGGAAAGCCCCACGATGCCGAAGATACTGATGATGCTGAGGTTGAACCCCATGATGAGGTGTCCCACCATGGCGCCCACAATTCCGAAAGGAATCGCCGCCATGACGATCAGGGGTTGGGAAAAAGACCGGAAAGGAATGGCCAGCAGCGCGTAAATTCCGAAGAGCGCAATGACCGAACCGTTTTTGACGTCCGCGAGCGACTCCCGCTGCTCCTTGCCCTCCCCTTCGATGGTGTAACGCAGCCCCGGAAACCGATTGACCAGTTGCGGCAGGGCCTCGTTTCCCAAATTCAGGCGGATCTCGTTGGCGTTGGCCAGGTCTTCATCCACATCCGCCGTTACTTTGATGATCCGCAGGCGCTGGGCCCGTTCGATCTTGGCGTAGCCTTCATGCATCTGGACCTCGGCCACCTGCTTGAAAGGCACTTCACTGCCGTCGGGCGTGCGGATGTACATGTCCTCCACGTTGCCCAGGGAGCGCCGTTCGGACTCGGGGTAGCGCACCTTGACCTTGACCTCGTCCTTGTCGCGCTGAATCCGCAGGGCCTCGGCACCGTAAAAGGCGTGTCGCACCTGGCGTGCCAGATCGTTCAGGGTAAGCCCCAGGTTGCTGGCAGCCGGTTTGAGCTTGAGTTGAAGCTCCTGTTTGCCCTGCAGAAAACTGTCTTCGATGTCGAAGACACCGGGGATGCGGGCAATGACGGACTTCAGCTCGTCGGCCGCCTGAATGAGCTTAACGTCGTCATCCAGCGACAGGTGCACCTCGATGGGATTGCCGGCCCGGTGCAGGGAACTGCGGAATGTAACCGCTTCGGCTTCGGGTACCGTGCCGATTTTGCGCCGCCATGAACGCGTGATATCGAAGGTGCTGACGTCGCGCTGCTCCCCCTCCAGCATCTGGATGCGGATCTGTCCGAGATGGCTGCCGGTGGCCCCGGAATGCCGGCCGATTTGAATCATGATATGTTCGAGCAGGGGCGGCGCCGCATCTGAACGTTCCGTCTCGTACTGCTTGAATACCGCCAGGGCATCCAGCTCCAGCCGGCTGACGACCTGCAGGGTCTGACGTACGGGTGTGCCGACCGGCATGGTGATGTAGGCGCGAATCGTGTCGCCCTCTACCTTGGGCATGAAGGTAAATTTGATCCAGCCGCCCTGCCAGAGTCCGACGGCCATCAGAATCACGGCCACGCCCACGGCGATGGTGGCATAGCGCCAATGCAGGCAAAAATCGACCAGTCGGGCATAAGGCCCGTTGACGATGTATCTGAGCCAGCGCGAAGCCCGCTTTTCTTTCATCCGGCCGGTGGGACTCAGGGCCATGGCGCGACGGCTGTGCATGAGATGCGAAGGCAGGATGAAGAGCGACTCCACCAGGGATCCAAGCAACACCACAATGACCACGATGGGGATGTTGCGCATGAACTTGCCCATCACCCCGCCGGCCAGCAGCAACGGCCAGAATGCCACGATGGTGGTGAGCACCGCAAAAATCACCGGATGCCCGACCTCCAACGTCCCTTCCACGGCCCCGCGCAACGGTTTATCGCCGCTCTCGTAACGGCGGAAGACATTTTCCCCCACGATAATGGCGTCGTCCACCACGATGCCCAGCACCATGATGAAGGCAAAAAGGGAGATCATGTTGATGGAGACGTCGAGCCGGGGCAGCAGCAGCAGGCCGAAAGCAAACGAGATGGGGATGCCCAGCATGACCCAGAACGCCAGGCCGATGTTAAGAAACAACCCCAGCATGACACCGACAAGCACCAGACCGATCAGCAGATTACGGGTGAGCAGTTCGATCCGACTGCGCAGGATTTGGGAACGGTCCCTCCTCAGGCTGATGCCGATACCTTCCGGAAGCGACGGCCGGATGCGTTCCACATAGGCTTTCACGGCCCCGGCCACTTCCAGGGCGTTTTGATCGGCCACCCGGTAGACATTGATGAGGGCGGCGGGCTTGCCCTGAAAACGGGCAAAGCGGTCCACCTCTTCGAAACCGTCTCTCAAAATGGCCATATCGGCCAGAGACACCTTGCTGCCGTCCGGTCGGGTAATGATGGCGATATCACCATAGTCTTCGGCATAGTAGCGCCGCCCCTTGGTCCGGATCAAAATTTCGCCCGCGGCGGTTTTGACGCTGCCGGCCGGCAAATCCAGACTGCCCTGCCGTACCAGATCGGCCACCTGACCCAGGGTCAGACCATAGCGACGCAGGGTATCCTCGGAGATTTCAATATGGATCTCGGCATCGCGCACCCCTTCGATATCGGCCAGGGTGATGCCGGGCAGATTGATGATGTCGTCGCGAATCCGTTCGGCCAGGTGTTTGATGGTGGCTTCGGGGGCATCTCCGTAGATCGCCAGATCAATGACCTCGCGACGCCGGGTGATCTCCCGGATAACGGGTTTTTCAGCTTCATCCGGCAGGGTCGTAAGCTGGTCCACTTCGGATTTGACTTCGTCCAACAGTTGTTTGAGGTCCCAGTCCTTCATGACCTCGATGGTAACCGTTCCCACGCCCTCGCGGGAGGTGGAATCGATGCGTTTGATGCCTGCCAGACCGGCCACCTGTTCTTCGATCTTGCGCACCACGCCTTCTTCGACCTCGGAGGGCGAGGCACCGCTGTAAATGGCCGTAATCCTGATCAGATCCAGGGTGGTCTCGGGGAAAATCTCCAGTTTCATGGTTATTCCGGTCCACACACCGGTCACCAGGATAAAGGCCATCAGGAGATTGGCGGCCACATAGTTTTCGGCAAACCAGGCGATCGGCGCTCTCATGGGCGGCCCTCCGCGGCATCGTCGATCGGGCGCACTTTCATCCCGTCCGTCACCGCCCTCAACGGGGAAAGGATGACCTGCTCGCCGGACCTAAGCCCTGCCCCGATCAGGACGCCTGCTTTCGACAGGCGGGCGACACGCACCTCGCGGAAGCGCAGCCGCCGGTCCTCGTCCACCACCCAGACCTGTTCGCCCGGACGCAGAGCGGCCCGCGGCAGCAGTGAAGCCTTTTCAAGTTTTCGGCCCTCGATTTCAACGGAAGTAAACAGCCCGGCCGCCAGCGGCGGCCTCCGGGCGTACGGATTGTCGACACGCACGACCACATTGATCAGCCGGGTTTTCGCATCTATCAGGCCTTCGGCCCGCACCACCCGCCCCTGCCATTCACGCACCGGTCCGGCAATCGCCACCCGGACGCGCGCGCGGGCGCCCTCCCTATCACCGCCGGGAAACCCCGGGACATGGAACCACTGCAGGTGGTCCGATTCGAGCGGCACCACAATTTCGGCGGCCTGGGTGCCGTAAAGCGTGGCCACCCGTTGCCCGGGGGTTACATACTGGCCGATATCCACCATTTTTTCGCTCACAACGCTGTCGAAAGGGGCTTTGAGGTGGGTGCGTTCGAGTTGCAGCAGGGCCTTGCGATAATCCGCTTCCTGGGCGTCCAGCCCGGCCCGGGCGGCCGCCAGCTGCGGTTTGCGCGCCACCAGATCGGGCGGGTCAGTCCCTGGATTCAGGTCCAACCACTCCTGAATGGCCGCCCCGGACTCCTCCTGGGCCAGGGCGTATTTTGCCTCGGCATCCCCGACCCGCGCCGCCGCAAGGGTGACAGCCAGTTCATAGTCAATCGGATCGATCCGCAGGAGCTCCTCGCCGGCCTTGAAGGCCCCACCATTTACCAGAGAGGGCGAGATGTAGATGACCTTGCCGCTGATCTGGGGAACCAGCTGGGTATTCTGGAGGGGGCTCACCGTGCCCTGACCCTGGATTCTGACGGTATGGGGACCAACCTGCACCCTAACCACTTGAACAACAGGCGGTAGTGTTTCGACCACTTTTTTTTCCCGGGGCGCCTTATTGGCCTTGAGGGCGTAAAGCCCCAGCACCCCGCCAAGCAAAATCAGCAGACAGACGATCGATTGCAGTATTCGTTTTCTCAACGCGGTCACGCTTGTTTCAACTCCTGTTTGCGGTCCTGTGAACCGAAAGGACCGTTTCTTTCCGCTTCCCGGGCGACGGGACGACATCCAGGCGGGACGGCATTATTGACGATCCGGCACCGGGCCGGGATCGGCCCAGCTGCCCCCCAGGGCCAGATGAAGATTGACACGATTCACATACAACGCCAGATCCGCCTGGACCAGATCCTGTTCGGCCAGGAATCGCGCGCGCTGGGCGTCCAAAACATCGAGATAGGGCGTGAGCCCCCGCCCATAACGCTTTTCCGCCACCGCTTGGGTGGCGCGGGCTTCCACCAGAAAATTGACCACCCGGGAACGGCGCTCCAGCTGCTCGCGACGGGTCATCAGCGCATCCTCCACCTCGGCAAAGGCCCTCAGCACGATCCGGGCATAATCCGCCACCCCCTGATCGTAACGCGCCTCGGCCGCCCGTTGCCGATTTTCGAGACGGCCGGCATCGAACAGCGGCTGGGTAATACCGTTGGCGTAGGTCCACAATTCGCTGTCGCTCCGGAGCAGCTGATCGAAACTGGTACTGGTGTAACCGAAACTGCCGGTCAGGGATATGCGCGGAAAGCGCTCCGCCAGGGCCTGGCCCACCCGCGCATTGCGTGCCATCAGGTGGGCTTCGGC
>JAERRP010000812.1 GCA_016735415.1 Desulfobacterales bacterium
GAGGCGGTCGGCGATCTGGTCGGCCCTGCGCATGCTTTCCTCGAAGGCATCGGGTAAATGGTTTTGCTTCCCAAGCTCCCCGGTAAATCGGCCTTCTTCTTCCGCGCTGGGCCCGCGGTCTTCCAGCCGGCGGCGAACGAGATGCCATCCCGTGTCGCGCAGGGCGCGTGCGCTGGTGAGATTTTCTTCGGTGGGCAGGTCGTGTGAAAACGCGATCGTACGCAGTTCGATGTCGATTCCTGACAGCTCTTCTTCCTTCCGGTCTTTTTCGGTCTGCAGCCTTTCAAGCTGCTGTGACAGGGCCCTCAGTCGATCTTCGAAGCGGTCCACACTTTCTTTGGAAGGGCAGGCCAGGGCGTCGAGTTCTTCCAAATCACCGGACCACAATGTTTGGCGTTTGAGGCCATCATTCAGGGTCCTTTCCTGCTCGCTGACGGCGCTTCGGGTTTCGGCGAGCTGCTTCTCGAGGGGACCGGCGTCCTGCGCGCTTTGAAGAACAACCTTGAGAGCGTCCACTTCACAGGGTGTCGCCAGCGATTTGCGCTGGTCTTCAAGCGTCCCGATTTCGGCTTCCTGTTGGCGGCAGCGCTCCCGGGCCGTATCCATCCGGATGCGGAGGCGTTCATGGGCTTGGCCCAGTTCCTGGATTTCGCCCACAAGGGCGGCCGGTAATTCGAGCTCAGGGCCGTTTTTACCGCGTACGCCGGTCCCCGCCTCCGACAGGCCGGTCGATGCCTGGCGGTAAAGGAGGCGCATCCGGGCTTCCAGGACCGGCCGATCCTGCCGGGCTTTTTTGAAACTGCCCAGGTCATATTGCAGCGCTTCCACCATGGCGGCGTGCTGGAGCAGTTTCGCGGGTACCGCCAAGGCCGCGAGCTGATCATCGAGTTCCGCCATGTTCTTTTGGGAGCGGTTGAAATCGTTGGCGGCAATTTTAAGGGTGTTTTCTACTTCGCGACGCTTTTCGCTGAAATCGTCCGGCAGTTCCGGAACACCTGCATAGGCCGTCAGGGCGGTATCGATCTCCTCTTTTCGGGCCATCAGCGGCAGGGCCTCGCGGATACGTTCCAACAGGCCATGTTCCTGTTTCAAGCGTGCCAGGTCCTGCTGCACGGTTTCAAGGCGCTGGCGGGCGTCACCAAGGCCCTGGTGGTGGATTCGCCAGGTTTTGACCTGCAGCCGGGCCGTTTTCTGGTTTTTACGGGCTTCCCTCAGTGCGGACAAGGTGCTGTTGATGCGAGGTTTGGTGCCCGTTGTTTTGAAGAGGTCCTCGCATTCCGCTTCCAGGTTTTGTCGAAACCCCTGGAGCCGAATCAACCCGGCCCCGGCCGCGAACAAGGCCTGTCCCACGCTGCCGCCCCCGGAGATGATTTCTTCACCGCCCTGCACCAGATCTTCATGGTCGATGGCGAACATCTGTTCGAAAAGATCACGGTCGACACCGCCCAGAAAGGGGACCAGCGACGCGTCCGCCAGCAGCGACCGGCCGTCCGGACCACGCAAGGTTTTGTTCTGCCCCTTGCGCCGGACGAACGCGATCGTCTGGCCGTCGCTGCGGGTCAGGCGGGCGCCGATGCGGAGCTTGGGGTTGGGGTGCAGGAAGCTGTCCGCTGTCCGGACCGGAATGCCGAAGAGCAGGTTCCGGAGGGCTCTCAAGGCCGAACTTTTGCCGGCTTCGTTGGCGCCGTAGACCAGGTGGAAGGCCGCGTCGCCGTGGGAGAAATCCAGTTCCAGATCGGTGAAGGGGCCGTAGGCAATCAAGCGCAGCTGGTCGATTTTCATGCGCCGGGAGCTTTCTTTTTCAGACCCTGAACGAGCAGGGCATGGGCCTGGTCCACGATCTCGCGCAACCGTTCAGGATTCTCCGGGTTGAGCGCGCTGTCACCCTGCCGGTATTCGGCCGGCAATTTACGAAAGAGGGGCGACAAGGCCGCCCCGAGGGTGAGGAGGTGGTCGTCGTCCGTCCGGAGGTCGGCCACCAGTCGCGCCAGCTCCAATAACGGGCCGGGATCGGCGGCGGCTTCCCCCTCCCTGTCCGGGGGCTGGGTGCGGACCGTCACCTTCTCCACCCAGGCGCGCGCCCCGAAATGGGCCACAGCGGTTGAGCGAACGGCCTCTTTCCAGTAATCGAGGTCGCCGCCAATCTGCGTATGGGCCTCGGTTTTTCCGGTAAAGGTTACCCGAACGATGACCGGCAGGGGGGCGTGCCGGTCGATCAGTGATGCCAGGTTGTCCTTAAAAGCGTCGAGACTCGACTGCGGCGTCAAGGCCTGGTCCAGTCCCACCGCCAGTTGCTCCCAGCGGATAACATCATGGGGGCAGGAAACAATTTCGGGTGCCAATCCTTCTTTCACCGTAACCAGGATACTGCCTTTGGCACCTGTTTCCCTGATGTTCCGCCCCTGGATGCAACCCGGGAAAACCACCGGCGGGTCCCGCCAGACACTTTCAAACTGGTGGATGTGCCCTAAAGCCCAGTAGTCGTAGCCGCGGTTTCTAAGATCCTCCAGGGTGCAGGGGGCATAGTTCTCGTGGCCCTCCCGCCCGGTCAGGCTGGTGTGCAACAGACCGATATTGAAATATCCGGGCAGCGGTTCCGGGTAGTTTCGGGCCAGGTTGTCCCTGACGGCCGGGGTTGCAAAGCTCTGCCCGTGAACGGCCACCTTCAGGCGGTCCAGCGTGTGCGTGCCGGGTTGGCGG
>JAERRP010000010.1 GCA_016735415.1 Desulfobacterales bacterium
ACAGAAAGGATTTCACCCTAGTACCAATGGAGAAACCTATTCCATGGTACAGCATTAGTTATCATGGAGAACTAGGCTCATTTATGAACTTATAATCGTGTCCAACTGTCAAAGTGCTATCACATCTCTCATGCAGTAGCATGGAGCCTAGCCAATGCTTCACCAAGCTTATCTCATCAGTGTAACATTCACACTACTACAACTTGGATATGTTGCCATGTAAGTCTACCAGGAAATGATCTGTCAGTCGTTCATGCAAAGAGTGTTGTATAATAGAGTGAAATTTACCAACTCACCGTGCCCCAAAATCTGTCACTGAGATCAAATCTGCAGTCAGGAGATCTGTAAAGAAATCACTTAAAAGCTGTGACTTTATACACACTGATCACCACACGTATATATCCTGCTTTGGAGTGCCAAAAAGCACTACGAAAGCAAGTACCCTAACATATGCAATATAAAATATACTAGCTCAGCATAAGCCACACCTTCCTGAAGTACTAGCTGCACAAGAAAAGCTGTAGTGATAACCCCACATTTACTTGTGATCAGGACTCAGACATAAAAGAGTAGCAATATATCAACAGAGTCATTATTCAGATTAATTTGTTTTCCAAATGACAGCGAGGTTTTATTTGTCAAAATATTTTCGTCTCTTTCTTTTCTTACAATTTTTTTTCACCCAAGTTCGATCCGAAATTATTATTTTGTTTAGAAAACCCATATTGAATATTAACGATCACTGCCTAAACAAGGATGGGGAACTCAAAATCGTAGAAGCATTACACCAGTATTACTCAGTAAACCTGTATAATGATATTCTGTTGTAGTCCAGTAGAACAAAATTAAAATGTACAAATAATATGAAATTTAATTCCAAATCCTATTTGCACAAAATGTAGCATGTACAAATATTTGAGATGTATAGCATTTTAATTAATTAATAGCAACACTTTATCACAAATATTAGACATTTAGGGAGGATGGGTCATTGTGACGGATGAGTGCAACATTGTTAATTTATCAAAAAATACAACGAATACCCTATCCATCATAGTTTGCGTGCTGAATATACAGAAACTTGCATTCTTCCACTTATTCCACAGTTGCTTTTCACACACTTTCCATTTATCACAAATTACTCTTATATTCATGGCTATTATTGTTCGGCAATCTTGGTTGCCCAGTTTGACTAGATATTCAAGTTTCGCATTTTTAAAATGTGTGAATAAAGATATTATTATATTATAGGCCTCAGAGAATACGTTATTGTCATGACTGGTCTCACACCTTTTGTAAAGGTTATAAGTGAGACCTGATGGACTGGTAACCTGTCAAACCATTGCATGTGAGCCTGCCATTTGAACACCTCCCTCTCATTGGTACTCATAAGAGAACATGGCAGGAGCATAAGTTTCCATGCCATTTGTCAATGATACTTTGCGACTTTTTCCTGCATATATTTGTTATATAGGTATAATATTGCATATGAG
Organism: Desulfobacterales bacterium; assembly: GCA_016735415.1. Next base: position 1,494 of record JAERRP010000010.1, read on the forward strand.
AGTGTTTCTATTGCAATATTATTACAACTGCACTGGGGGTGGGTAAAAGGTTGCTGATTTTCAGGGTAGTGGAGTTGGGGGATTACCATATTTGACCCTAATGCAAAGGGAGCATCTTTTATTTACTACAATTCGGCATAAATTGTATTTATTTAATATGCTATATTGTCTAAATAACCACATACACATACCTTGGCTTGGCCAAGCTATCTAAGGTGCACACTGAGATTTAACTATTAAAACTCCATAGAGAGATATATTTGGCTTGTGACGCAGGTGACGATCGCTCCGGTTCTAAGGGTTCGCGCAAAAATAAATTAGCAATTTTCAGCGTTGAGGCGCCCGCCGAGCAAGGCCCGAAAGCGCAGGAATAGCCAGCCTATTCCGAGCTTTTGTAACGCCGCCGGGCGGGATGCATCGGCGCTTGAAATGTGAAGTTATTTTTTTCGCGAGCCCTAAGGTCCGGTATAGCTGTCCACGGTTGGTGGGGTCGAAATGAAATAACACAAACAAGGCTGGGAGGTACATCATGGCCGAACAGATTAAAAATAAAGTGGTTTTCGATCAGGCTGTACAGGCCTTCGTGAACCGTGAATACGAAAAAAGCATTACCTTCTTCACCGAGATGGTCGTCGATGATCCGGAGGACGGTCTGGCCTGGGCCAGCCGGGCGGCGGCGCACCTGCGCCTTGAAAATCTGGATGCCGCCCTGGGGGATATGAACCGGGCGATCGGACTGAACCCCGGGAGGGCCCGTCCTTTTCACCTGCGGGGCTTGATCCATGAAAAGAAGGGCGCGATTGACAAGGCCCTGGAGGATTTCAGTCGCGCGATTGCCCTCGATCCGGAATACGGGGCGGCCTTTTACAGCCGTTCGGCCCTGTTCGCCAAAATGGGCGACAACGAAAGGGCTTATGAAGACGCGGAGGTCTTTACGGTCCTGACCGAAAAGAACGTGGCCGAATATGCCAACGAGAACAATATCTGGCGCTCCCACCACCTGACCCTGGAGGAGGGAGGGATTACCGACCCCATGCACCGATGAAGTTGGCCGGTGGGCCTTTTCGACCGTCAGCCGGTTAAACGAAGAATACGCGATTGGCCCTTCAAGGGGCCAAAACGGCTGACCGGCCGACGGCAATCCGATTTACATGGAAATGGAGCCTTTGCGGAAATCGGTCTTCCCGATGATGACGTTGATCAGCACCGGCCGGCCGGCGGCGGCGGTTTGGCGGGCCGCCGCCAGCACTTCCGGGATGTCCCCGGGACGGGCGGGCTTGAAACCTTTGGCCCCGAAGCCCTCCGCCACCGCGTGATAGTCGGTGGGCGCCAGGACCGTGGCCACGTCGTCTTCGAGGTAAGCCACCTGATCGCGGGCAATCTGCGACCAGCCGGCATCGTTGCCCACCACGGCAATCACCGGCAGGCCGTGGCGGACAAAGGTGTCGAACTCCACCAGGCTGTAACCGGCCGAACCGTCTCCGTACAGCAGCCAGACCTCCCCGTCCGGGCGGCACAGTTTCGCGCCGGCAGCAAATCCGGCCCCCACGCCCAGGGTTCCGAAAACGCCGGGGTCCAGCCAGGTCAAGGGGCCCCGCGGCCTCAGGGTGTAGGCCGCCGAAGCCACGAAATCCCCGCCATCGGCCACCAGAATGGCCCGGTCATCCAGAAATCGGTCGAGGGTCTGCAGAAAATACAGTGGATTGATCGCGGCCGTGGTGGCGCCGGCCTGGGCCCTGATTTCCTTCTCGCGCGCCCTTTCCCGCTGCCGGAGAGTGTCGATCCAGCTCTGCCGTTCGGGCTTCGGGGTGGCCGTGAGGGCGGCCAGTTCGATCAGGAAACGGCCCGGGTCGGCCCGGATGGCCAGCTGGGGAGCACGATTGAGTTTGAGGTCCCGGCGGCTGCGGTTGATGCCGATCAGGGTGGCACGGCTTGAAATGGCGCGGCCGTAATCCAGGCGAAAATCGCAGGGCATTCCGGCCAGCATGACCGTGTCCGCTTCCTGGAGCGCTTTTTTGCGGTGATGGCGCATCTGCAGCGGGTGGTCGCGGCCCATGAGACCGCGGGCCATGCCGGTCAGGTAAACGGGGGCGCCGATGCGCTCCAGACTTTGGGCCAGGTCCGTCAAACGGGCGGGCGCGAGCACGGCCTGGCTGCCCAGGATCAACACGGGACGCCCACTCTGGTCCAGCCGTTTGGCGGCCTCCTTGACATTGTCGCTTTCAACAGAGGTGCTTTCCGGGGCCCAGGGGTGAACCGGCATTTCGTCGAAGCTGCAGGCGAACATCCGGTCCACATGACGTTGGAGGTAGAATTGCAGCATCCGCTGGCGGAAGCCTGCGGCTTCGGGCTTCCCCGACCGGGTCCCGTACCACTCCCTGACCATCGATTCCGGATAGAGCAGATCGATCGGACATTCCACGAAGACGGGCCCGGGCACGCCGTTGACGGCCGCGCTGAAGGCTTCATCCAGCACCTCGGGAATATCGCAGTTGCGTTTGATGGTGAAGGCCTGCTTGACCACCGACCCCAGCAGACTGAGCTGCTCGATGTCCTGGAGCGACCCGCGCCCCTTCAGGACGGTGGCGGCCGCCCCGCCCAAGAGCACCACCGGCGACTGTGCCTGAGCGGCATTTTTCAGGGCCGTAACCGTATTGGTCACCCCCGGACCGGCGGTCACGACGGCCACCCCGGGCGCCCCCGTCATCCGGGCAACGGCGTCAGCGGCAAAGACGGCGTTGACCTCGTGACGCATATCGATCACGCGCAGGCCGCGGCGGCGGGCGGCCGTCAGGATGGGCGAAATATGGCCGCCGCAGAGGGTAAACAGGAAAGGAATCCGACGCTCTGCCAGAAAGCGGGCGATCATGTCGCCACCGTGCGGTTCCATAAGGCGATCCTCCTTCAGCTTTCGACGCGGACGAGTTGTGAGACCGATACCAGGGTGACCCGTTTTTTGAGCGTGGGCAATACTTCCCGAAAGATTTCAACGGTCACCGGATAGGGATGGCCAATGGCCACGGCCTGGCCGTGTTTGTCCGCTTCCCGCAGAAGTTCCTTGAACTGTTTGCGAATAAAATCCGCCTTCTGAAAATGATCGAGGAAGACATCGCGTTCGGCAAACGGCACCTGGAACATGCGGGCCGACGGTCGGCAGACGGTGGCGGCCGTGGAACGGCTGTCCACAAAAAAGAGCCGGCGCTCTTTCAATATCGAAAAAACCTGGTACATGCGCGTGGATTCGGCGGTAAGCCGGGAGCCCATATGGTTGTTGATGCCTTTGACACCGGGCAGCGCATCCAGGTTGCGGTTGAGTTGGGCGATCAGCTCGTCCGGGGACATGGACACGAGCAGCGCGCCGGGTCCCGGATCGATGTCCGGATATTCTTCGGGTTCCATGGGCTGATGGAGCATGATTTCGTGCCCCCGCTTCCGGATTTCCTTCACAATGCTCTGGCGGAAGGGACTTTCCGGCAGCACCGAGAACGTCAGAGGAACGTCGAGCGCCAGAAACTGGCGTGCCAGCTTTCGGTCGTACCCGATATCGTCGATAATGATGGCCACCCGGGGCAAGCCCTTGACAGGCTCGGGGACGGGTGCCGGTTTGGGCGTCCGGCGGGCGATC
>JAERRP010000190.1 GCA_016735415.1 Desulfobacterales bacterium
GCTTCGGCCGCGGCATCTACCTTGGGCGCTTCCGCTGCCGGCGCCGGTTTGGCTTCGGCTGGGGGCGCTGCTTTCGGTGCTGCCGCTGCCGGCTTGGCGGCCGCTTTGGGGGCTTCCTTGGGCGCCGCTTTCTTCGCCACCGGAGCCGCTTTCTTTTCTTCCTCGATCGTCAGGTCCGGTTCGGGGGACAGCGCCGCCAGGTCGATACTGACATCGTCCAATTGCTTTTTGACCGGTGCCACATCTGCCGCCGAACCCCCGCTGTAAAGCAGATCGATATACTCTTTGGTGATGCGGATGGATTCGGGATGACGCATGATCAGGACATCGGATCCGGCCACCAGGTAACTCACGGCGGCCACGGCTTCCATCATGATGCCGCGTTTTTCCGGATCCCCCAGGGTCGGGGCCTCATCCACTGCTTGTTTGGCTTCCTTGCATTTCCAGACTTCATTGCCGATATTGTTGATCAGCGGCAGCTGGAGGTTGTCATCCCCCTGGTTGAGGGGCGCCATGCGCAGGCGCTCCATCACGGAGTAGCTATACTCCAGGCCATAGCCCAGACCGCCGGTCGTGGGATCGATGATCACACGTTCCATGGGCATGCCCAGGTTTTCCAGCAGAATATTGACCTGTTTGGCAAGGTTGACGTCGATGGGAGAAGAAGAAATGATGGTGTGACCGTACCCCATGGCCGCGGCCCCGATCCCCTTGTGGTTTTTATCTTCGACCGGACCAAGGACCAGCGCTTCGCCCTGGGTTTCCTCGGCGATTTTTTTAAGAACGTCTTCGTCCTTCTGGGGATTGGCCGTACCCCAGATGATGAGCGGTACATTGATCGCCCCGAGGACTTTTTTAACGGTGGCGGCGGCCTCCTCCGGGCTGGTATCCTGCCCGTTGGGATCCGTGCTCTTCAACTGCAGCACGATCATTTCGGCCCCGTATTCGTCGACACATTTTTTGGCCCAGGCAGCCGGGTCGGATACCACATCCTTGAACGGTGCCAGGGCCGCTTCCGGCCATTCGTCGGGTTCCGTGTCCCAGATTTCCATGGCGATCCGGGGTTTGTTAGGCATGTCGCCTTCGAACTGGCAAAACGGATAACAGGTCTCGCCACCAACGGTCACGGCCGAATCCCCCTTGCCCAGAGGAATCTCCTTTACGCTGCCGGCATATGATTCTTTAAAGAATTCGAAGCCCAATTTTACCTCCTTGTTGCTGGGTTGAGCCGATCACCGAACTGCCCTTCAGCTCTTGGTGAATGATTTTTATTTCCTCTCTCCTGTGAGTACCACTATTAATGTCCGGTTCCCTTTCAAATCAAAATCCGCTGCCATCATTAATAGTGCTCTGTCTGCAGCCCCCCTTTCAATTATTGGATTTGTACTTTCTATTCTCTCGCGGCGCGGATTGCAGCACCCTTTCTTGGAAATGATGATTTGAACCCGTGGATTTATTGCTCTATCTTTCGTGTGTTTCTTTGTCAATACCTGAATCCGGTGATTCTTGTTTAGTTTATCGAAATGATTCATTTATTTGCTTTGGCGGCCGCCAGCCGGACTTTCAGTTTCGGGAACTGGTCGAGGTCCGTATGCGGCAGGAAAAGGGCCGCGACATAGTGGTCCATGAATGCGGCGGTTTCCGAAAGCTCGAAGTTTGTCATCATGCGGGTTACCTTGACCACATCCTGGCGCAGACGATTGGTCAGGGCCGCCATGCGGGCCCCCAGGAGCGAGGCGTTGCCGATATAAGTCACTTTATCGGGATCGATTTCGGGTAAAAGACCGATGGTCATACCCTTTTCGAGGTCCACGTAGCTGCCGAAACCACCCGCCAGGTAAATCTGTTCGATATCCGCCATGCTCAGGCCCACTTCTTCGAGCAGGGTCATGCAGCCGCTGTAAATAGCGCCTTTGGCCCGGATCAGGTTCTCGATGTCGATTTCCGTCAGGACGATATCGCGCCCGATCTGGGTTTCGCCTTCCCAGGCCAGCACATATTCGTACACATTGTCCTGTTCCCGGATACGCGGGGTGTCGAGATCCCGGTCGAATTTACCCTGGTTGTTGATCACCCCCATCTCGAACATGACGGCCACGGTCGTAATCAGCCCGGAACCGCAGATCCCCTTCGGTCTGACATTGCCGATGGTCAGAATCATCGGATCCAGGGTCACCGGATCGATGGAAAAATCCTCGATGGCCCCTTTGGCGGCCCGCATGCCGAATTCAATGTTACCGCCCTCGAGGGCCGGGCCGGCCGAACAGGCGGCACAGGCCATCCAGTCCTTGTTTCCAACCACGATCTCGGCATTCGTGCCGATATCCATGAAGAGTGTCAGCTTCTCGGCGCGGTACATGCCGGAGCCCATCACCCCGGACACGATATCCCCGCCGACATAGCTGGAAACCTGCGGATAAACCAGGGCGGCCGCATGCACGCCGAGCGCCAGCCCCAGATCCGCGGCCTTGAGGGGCGGGTAGATGTTACTGGTCGGAACATAGGGCGAGCGGCGGATATAGCGCGGATTGACCTTGAGAAGGAGCTGGGTCATGGTGGTGTTGCCGGCCAGGGAGATGGCGTTGATGTCGTCACGTTCCACGCCGGCCCGCTTGATGATTTTCTCGATGATCTTGTTCATGGTGGCCGTGACGACCTCATGCAGTTTGTCCAGCCCGCCCGGTTTCTCGGCGGCCATGATGCGCGTGATGACATCTTCGCCGTAGCTGATCTGGCCGTTGAAGTCACCGCTTTCCGCCAGGACCTCCCCTGAGATCAGGTCGATCAGCTGGCCATAAACCGTGGTCGTGCCAATATCCATGGCGATGGCATAGTTGCGGTCGGTGGTGTCGCCCGGCTGGATGTTGATGCTATGGGTTTTGCGCCCCGGCTGCACCGACCGGGCCAGGGTGGCCGTCACCCGGAAGCCGTCCGCCCGCAGAACGTCGGGCAGTTTGCGGATCACCGATATGCGCACCACCAGCCGATGCTCGTTATGGTCCAGGGTCAGGACGTTGACCAGTCGGGCCGCATCGGGCTGGTTATCGGCCGCGCTGGGTTCGGGCAACGTCAGATAGACCTCTTCCACGGGCGGGGCGAACAACCCTTCCTCCTTCAGGCTCTCGAAATCCGGCTGGTGAATCCGGGCCGTGCTGCGCGGTGTGGCCTGGCGCTTCAGCACGCTGGCATCGATGCTGGACTCCACCGGTATGCGCACAACCACATCTTCGACAACCGTAGACTGGCAGGCCAGCCGATAGCCTTGGGCCTGGTCATCCGCACTGATCCGCTCGGAAAGACCGCCCTGCACCTGTCCCTCTTCCACCAGAATGCGGCATTTGGCGCAAACCCCGTCGCCGCCGCAGGAGGCGTTGATGTGCACACCGGCCTCCATGGCCGCCCGGATCAGGCTGCCGCCCGGAGCGACTTCGATCGATTTTTCATGGGGCAGAAACGTCACTTTGGGCATGGACAGACTCCTGGCGATAACGGCGGGTGGCGGTGGCGGCCGGTTGGATGACGAAGCGCGCCTCCGGGATGCCGCCGGATTATTCTTTCAGTTTATCGAAACGACAGCTGAGCGTCAGCATGTCAATGTCAAAAAAAGATTCGATCTGGTAGGGCAAGGTTTTAAACAGCCGGATCATGGCCCGGTTCTTGGGCGAGGTGTACGCCATCAGGCCAATGATCCCGTTTTCCCGGGCCGCCCGCGCCAATTTGTGGATAAACAGTCGGCCGAGGCCTTTGCCCTGGTAAGCTTTGATCACCGAAAAAGCCACCTCGGCCATATTCTTGGACTCATCCAGCAGATATTCTCCCACGGCCACGACCTTGCCGAATCCGAACTCGCCCACGACAGCCACCAGGGTCAGGTCCTTGACGTAATCGATCTGGGAAACCCCCTCGATTTCCTTGCGCATGAAGCTGTTCTTCTCATGGAAAAAACGCGATATGACGTCTTCCTTTTCGAGATTGTAGTAGTGCTCCTGGATGCGGCGCTCGTCCACCGGTTTGGCCGGGCGGATGGTGACAGACTCGCTGTCGATTTCAATGGTTTCTTCCAGTTCCACGGGGTAGATCCCTTGCAGGGATTCGTGCAGCGTCCGCTCGGCGGTCAAAAGCCCCATTTCCCCGGCCTGGTGAAAAAGTTCGTCCCGGAAATCGGGATGGGCGATGCTGATCATGGCCATGGCCCGTTCCTGAAGGCTCTTGCCGAACAGATTGACGGCCCCGTATTCCGTCACCACGTAATGAACGTCGCCCCGCGGCACGACCACGGTGGTGTCCTCCAGCCTGGGCACGATGCGGCTTTTTTTGCCGCTCTGGTTGGTGGCGGTCAGCATCAGGATGGCCTTGCCGTCCTCGGAAGCCGCGGCGCCCCGGATAAAGTCTACCATCCCCGTAACCCCCGAAAAAAGGTTGTACGGCAAAGCGTCGGCCGCGACCTGGCCGGTCAGATCCATGGCCATGGCCACATTGAGCGAAACCATGCGGTGGTGCCGGCAAATGATGCTGGGGTCGTTGACATAGTCGGAGGGGAAGAATTCGATGCCCGGATTGTCGTCCAGAAAGTCGTAGAGTTCGCTGGAACCGATGGCGCTGCTGGCCACCAGCTTACCTTCGTTGAGCCCCTTGCAGCGATTGGTGATCACGCCCTGGGAGAAGAGATGCATGATCTTGTCGGTCAGGAACTGGGTGTGGATCCCGATGTCGTTCTTACCCGCAAGGGCCAGAAAGGTGGCCTGGCCGGTCGCCCCCAGGCTGATCTGCAGGGTGGAACCGTCGTTGATCTGGCGGGCGACAAACCGACCGATGCGGTTGGCCCGATCGTTCTCCGGCGGTTCGGCGACGGACAGCAGTGGCTCTTCGCATTCGACAATAACGTCGGCTTCGTTGACGTGAATGAAGCTATGCCCCAGAACCCGGGGCATCCGAGGATTGACCTGAACGATCAGCACATCCGCCACGCGGGCGGCCGCGTGCGTTATGTCCACCGCCACCCCCAGGCTCATCCAGCCAAAGTCATCGGGCGGTGAGGCCTGTACGAGGGCGACATGAATCGGCATTTTGCGGCTTTTAAACAACCGCGGCACAGCCGACAGGTTCATGGGTGTGATGAAGCGCTTGTTACGGGCAATGGCCTGCGGCCGGCCCGAACCCAGATAGAAAGAGCGGATATTGAGGCTCTGATCCTGGCTTTTATTGGCGATCATCGAAAGCGGCGTGGTTTCCAGGGATAACAGTCGCACCACCTCGAGTCCGGTCGACGTCCGGGCGTGCTCGGACAGTGCCCGCACGAGAGCTTGGGGTTCACCGCAGGCCGACCCGATGAAGACCCTCTGGCCGGAGCGGATCAATTTGATGGCTTTTTCGGGCGAGCGACGAATTTCCACGTAACGATCGGCCCAATACTGGGTGGATTTCATGTCGGGTTCTCTCTTTGGGTGGATCCCGGTATTCCCGGAAAAGCGGTTTCAAAACCCCGCCTGAGGGCTCGCGCAAATGCGGGTTCCCATCTTAAAATTCGGTAAAAAACAGCCCGATCAGGCCGACCTCCTTGTTGCGCATTTACTCGTAACCCATACCGGTCGAATTATCAAGACCGCGACGGGCCCCCCTGCGTTTCTTCCGGCCGATAAACGTCCAGGCGGTTCGTGACAAGGCCTGGTCGGCATTGTGCCGGTCAGGCCAGGCCTTCGTTCCAGCCCCGGCCGCGGCAGGTTGGACTTGACCCCATGGGCCACCTCGGCTAAATCCATTGGAAATCGAAGGATGCCCTTACCGCCATGTTTAAATTCATCCACACCGCCGACATTCACCTGGACAGCCCTCTGCACCGGCTGGAATGCTACGAGGGGGCCCCTGTGGAGGAAATTCGCCAGGCTTCGCGACGCGCCTTCGAGAATCTGATCGATCTGGCCCTCGGTGAATCCGTGGATTTCGTTCTGATCGCCGGCGATCTGTTCGACGGTGACTGGAAGGACTACAACACCGGCCTCTATTTCATCGCTCAGGTCCAAC
>JAERRP010000253.1 GCA_016735415.1 Desulfobacterales bacterium
GGAGCGGTATCGAGTCGGAGGATCGACGGTATTCCGCCTTTGTGATCAACATCGAAGAAAAAGTGCCGTTTCGGACCCTGACCGGTCGGGCCCAGTTTTATCTGGATCATGAATGGATGCGCGCATTCGGGGAACAACTGCCCTTATATCGACCGCCCCTCGACATGTTGGCCATGGGGTCAACCGCGGTAGCCAGAGAGCCCGGCCAGGAACTCGTTCTCAATTATCTGACCCCGCATTCAAAGTGGTCGATCCACAGCACCTATTCCGACACCCTCACCATGCTGACCTTGTTTCGGGGAGGGGAGGCCATCTGGATCAATGACGAGGATGCGCACAAGATCGATATCCAGGATAACGACTGGCTCGAATGCTTCAATGTAAACGGTGTGGTGATGGCCAAGGCCGTCGTCAGCCCCCGCATTCCAACCGGAAAAGCGTTCATGTACCACGCCCAGGAAAGGCTTATCAATACGCCGGGCTCGAAGCTTTCCGGGCAAAGGGGCGGCACGCATAACAGCGTGACCCGTATCATGGTCAAACCCACCCACATGATAGGCGGTTATGCGCAATTGAGCTACGGATTCAATTATTACGGACCCATCGGCGCTCAGCGGGATGAAGTCATCGTCGTGCGCAAGGCCGGGGAGGTAGACTGGTATGAGGATTAAAGCGCAATACGCCATGGTATTAAATCTCGACAAATGCATCGGCTGCCACACCTGCAGTATTCCCTGCAAGAATGTCTGGACCAACCGGCCGGGGGCCGAATACATGTGGTTCAACAATGTGGAGTGCAAACCCGGTATCGGATACCCTAAAAAATGGGAAAATCAAGAGATCCACAAAGGCGGCTGGCAGCTCAAGGGCAACAAGCTCAAACTGAAAGCCGGAGGTCGTGTACACAAAGGCCTCAACATTTTTCACAACCCGGATCTGCCGACCATCGATGCGTACTACGAGCCCTGGAGCTATGACTACGAAAAGCTGGTCAGCAGCCCGCGGCGGCGGCACCAGCCCTCCCTCCGTCCCAAATCACAGCTGACCGGCGAACATATCCGGTTGCAATGGGGACCCAACTGGGAAGACGACCTGGCCGGTGCGTCCGTGACAGCGCCCGGCGATGTGAACTTCAAGGCTTTGGACTATTCGATCTACCTTCAGTTTCGTAATGTTTTCATGTTCTATCTGCCGCGTCTTTGTGAACACTGCCTGAATCCGGCCTGTGTCGCATCCTGCCCGTCCGGTGCGCTCTACAAGCGGGACGAGGACGGCATCGTTCTGGTGGACCAGGAACGGTGCCGCGGGTGGCGCTACTGTGTGTCCGGCTGCCCCTACAAAAAGGTGTATTTCAACTGGAAAACAGGCCGGGCCGAAAAATGCCTGTTCTGTTACCCGCGCCTTGAATCGGGTTTAACGACCCTGTGCGCCCACACCTGTGTCGGCCGTATACGCTATGTGGGGGTCGTCCTTTATGACGCTGATCGGATTTTGGAGGCCGCGGCCGTTCCATCCGAAAAAAGCATCTACCCGGCCCATCGGGATATCATCCTCGATCCCCATGATCCCGAAATACAGAAAGCCGCCGCTTCAGCGGGCATCGCCGCCAACATGATGGATGCCGCCATCCGATCGCCGATTTACAAACTCATCAAAACCTGGAACCTGGCGCTGCCTTTGCATCCGGAATACCGGACGCTGCCGATGGTCTGGTACATACCGCCCTTGAGTCCGATCAGCCATTTGGAAAAATACACGGAAACCTCCGATCTCATCGATCATCTTCGAATTCCCGTGACGTACCTGGCCAATTTCCTATCGGCCGGCGATGAAGCGCCGATCCGCCTGGCCTTGAAACGCCTATCGGCCATCCGGCAATACATGCGATCCATGCGCGTGGATAAAAGCGGTGATGATCAAATCCTCAAGAACGTCGAACTGTCGAAGGAAACCGCCCAGGAGATCTATGAGCTGTTGGCGCTGGCAGGTTTAGAAGATCGTTTTGTCATTCCGACCAAAGCAGGCCAAACCGGTAAGGAATTTTCCGAGCAAGGTTGTTCGGGGTTTGGCGACACCGCCTGACAAGGTGCAAGTCGTGATTGGGGAGCGGAGAATTTATGAGGACCAACCAGGAAAAACGATATCAAATCATTTCCCTGCTGCTGCAGTTTCCGGACAGCGTTTTGCTTGACAGTATTCCCGAGCTGGAATCCTGCCTGGAACAGATACCATGGCCCCATGCCAAAAACAGGGTCACGGAATTTTTGGGTTACCTTAAATCGCAACCGTTGATC
>JAERRP010000923.1 GCA_016735415.1 Desulfobacterales bacterium
GGGGGTGTTGGGGTTGGAAATTCGGTTGGAAATAAAATTATCAACCAAAAGAAAAGGGACTTAGAAATAATCCTAAGCCCCTGTTTTTATTATGGTAGCGGGGGCTGGATTCGAACCAACGACCTTCGGGTTATGAGCCCGACGAGCTACCAGACTGCTCCACCCCGCATCAATTTGTAAAAGGGGAATCTAATTGTATTGGCGTCGGTTGTCAAGGGATTATCGCGATTAAAGATGGACGGACAGTTTTTTTTTGAGGGCCTCCCGGTGGGCGCTGAAATCCGGGCCCGGCTCGATTCTCAGCAGGACCCGCTTGTTGCGGCTGGTCTGGCCGGAAATGATCTGGATGGCCGATTTGGAGAGCTTGAGCTGTCTGGCCAGAAAGGCAATGCAGGCCTTATTGGCGGCTCCATCCACCGGCGGCGCGGTCAGAGTGATTTTAAGGGCATCCCCGTGGACACCTTTAATCGCATTTTTCGAAGCCCTGGGCTGCACCCGCACGCTGAGAACGATCCCCTCGGGATGGTCTTTAAGCATGGCTTATCTTACCACGAAATTCATGAAGAACATGAAAAGAAACTATATGAGGGTTGCGTAAAACGTTCAAATGCAAGGCGGGCAAGGCTTGAGGAATGCGGCGTACATTTGTACGCCGCAGTGACGAAAGCCGCCGCCCAACACAGCAGTTGGGCGTTTTACGCAACCCTCAGTCAATGGCCGTTGCGGATATGATCAATAATCCTGGTCGCCGAAACATCCACGCTGATCGGCACCAGCGCCACGCGCCCGCCGTGTTTGATGACCTGTTCGTGGCCGCGGACCTCGGCCGACTGGTAATTGCTGCCCTTGGCCAGAACGTCCGGTTTGATGGTTTCGATCAGATCCTCCAATTCGTTGGAGGCAAACACCACCACGGCATCCACGCTGTCCAGGGCACTTAGAATCCGGATGCGTTCGGCCGCCGCGATAACCGGGCGGCCCCGGCCTTTGACCAGACGCACGGATTCATCGTCGTCGATGGCCACGATCAGATAATCTCCCAATTCCCTGGCAGCGGAGAAAAGCTGGACGTGTCCGGCGTGAATCAGATCGAAACAGCCGTTGGTCAAAACCACTTTCTGGTTGCGGCGGTGGAGATCGCCCATCAAGGCAGGCAGTTCATTCCGCGAGCGGTGTTTGGACGGAAAGCGTTTGCCGGAGGCGGCCAGGGCGGATTTCAACTCGTCCGGCCCGATGGTGGCCGTGCCGACTTTGCCCACCACGATTCCGGCGGCGGCGTTGGCCATGACCATGGCTTCTTCCAGGCTGCCCCCGGAACCCAGGGCCAGTCCCAGAACGGCTATAACCGTATCGCCGGCCCCGGAAACATCATAGACCTGCCGGGCGCGGGTGGCGATGCGATAGGGCGGCTGGCCGTCCTGAAAGAAAACCATACCGTCCTTGCCCATGGTGATCAGCAGTTTTTTCAGGTCCGCCACGGCCATGATGCGCCGGGCGACCTCGTCCAGCGAGGCTTCATCCGTGATTTCGATACCGGCGGCCAGCGAGGCTTCCTTGCGGTTGGGTGTCAGGAGGGTGGCCCCGCGGTAGCGGCTGAAATCCGGGGATTTGGGGTCCACGATGACGAATTTGTCATGGGCCTGCGCGGCGGCCGTGATGCGTGCCATCAGGGCCGGGGTGATGAGACCCTTGTCGTAGTCGGACACCAGGACGCCGTCCACGTGGGGCATTTCAGCTTCGATGAAGGTCTTCAGGCGCTTGCAGACCGCCGGTGCGATGTCGCGGCGGGTCTCCCGGTCGATGCGCAGAACATGCTGGTTCGAAGCGATAATGCGGGTTTTGCGGGTGGTGGGCCGATCGGCCTCCCGGACGATACCGCGGCAATCGGCTTCCAGGCGGTCGAACATCGCCAGCATGCGGCGACTTTCCGCGCCGGTGCCGGCCACGCCCACCACGGTGGCCCGGGCCCCCAGGGCCACCAGATTATTGACCACATTGCCGGCCCCCCCGGGGGTGAGCTCCTCGCGTACGACCGTCACGATCTGGACGGGGGCTTCCGGGGATATGCGGTCCACTTCGCCCCAGACATACTCGTCGATCATCAGGTCGCCCACGATGAGCAGGCGGCAGTCCGGAAAAAGGTCGATGCGTTGATCCATATCAGGTTTGAAGATCCGTCAGTGCTTTTTCAACAAGCGGCTTGAGTTCGGTATAATCGGTGGTCACCGGGAATTCGGGGAATTCGTCCACCACCTTGGCGGGCGGGCGGAAAAGGAATCCGCGCTCGGCGGTTTGCAGCATGGTGATGTCGTTGTAGGAGTCGCCCATGGCCACCACGCGAAAATTCATGCGCTGCAGCCCTTCGACCACCTTGCGTTTGCCGTCCTGCTGGCGCAGAAGATAATCGACCACCCGGCCGTCCGGGGCGATTTTTAACGTGTTGCAGAACAGGGTCGGGCGTTTAAGCTTCTGCATGAGCGGGTCGGCAAACTGTACGAAGGTATCGGAGACGATGATGACCTGGCTGACCGTGCGCATCCAGTCCAGAAACTCGAGGGCGCCCGCCAGGGGCTCCATGGTGGCGATCACCGCCTGGATATCCTGGAGCTTGAGCCCCTTCTCGGCCAGGATGCCCAACCGTTTGCGCATTAAAACATCATAGTCGGATATGTCGCGGGTGGTCAGCCGCAGTTCTTCGATGCCGGTTTTGGCGGCCACGTTAATCCAGATTTCGGGTACGAAGACCCCTTCAAGATCACAACAGACGACGTGCATGGTGTCTCTCAGTTCATTCGTGCGGCCGCGCATCGTCCGTCCTCCTGGCGCTGCCGATTCTTCTCAGTCCATGTTACGGGTGTCCTCGATCCGGATCAGCATGGGTTTGTCGGCCACCACGTCCAGGGCCTCGATATCGCGCATGGCATTTCGTACATCGGCCTCCCGGGCCTCATGGCTCATCATCACCACCGGGACGGCCCCGCTGGATTTACGACCCTTCTGATGCACGGACTGGATGCTGATGCGGTGATCGCCCAGGATGCCGGCGATATTCGACAGGACCCCGGGCTGGTCCTTGGCCGTGAAGCGAAAATAGTAATGGGTGGATATTTCTTCCATGGGAACGATCGGCAGACGCCCGATCCGGTCCTTCTGGTAGGAAAGCAGCGGGATGCGCTGGCGCTGGCCGCCGACCAGGTTGCGCGCGATGTCGACGATGTCGCCCACCACGGCGCTGGCCGTGGGCATCATGCCGGCGCCGTGGCCGTAGAGCATGACATCGCCCACGGCATCGCCCGAGATGCTGAAAGCATTCAGGGACCCGCTGATGGAGGAGAGCAGATTGTCTTCCGGCAGCATGGTGGGGTGCACGCGGGCCTCCACGCGATCACCGTGGTTTTTGCTGATGGCCAGCAGTTTGATGCGATAGCCGAACTGTCGGGCGAAATCGATGTCCAGGGGGGTAATCTGGGAGATGCCTTCGATATAGATGTCGCCGAAGTCCACCTCGGTGCCGTAGGCCAGGGCCGTGACGAGGGCCAGTTTGTGGGCCGTGTCGTAGCCCTCCACGTCCAGGGTGGGATCGGTTTCAGCAAAGCCGGCCTCCTGGGCCTGGGCCAGAGCGATCTTGAAGCTCAGCCCCTCATCCGTGATCCGGGAAAGAATATAGTTGCAGGTGCCGTTGAGGATGCCGATCATGCCGTTGATGCGGTTGCCCACCAGGGATTCCCGCAGAGACTTGATCACCGGCATGCAGCCGCCCACGCTGGCCTCGAAGGCCAGGTCTACGCCCCTGTCGTCGGCCGCCCGGAAAATTTCGGCCCCGTGTTTGGCCAGCAGGGCCTTGTTGGCGGTCACCACGGCCTTGCCGTTGGCGATAGCCTTGAGCATCAATTCTCTGGCGATGCCCTCGCCGCCGATCATCTCCAGAACGATATCGACGTCCGGGTCATCCACCACGCGGCGGGCGTCGGGGATCAGAACCCCGTTGTCGAGTTGAACGCCCCGATCGGTTTCGAGATCGATATCGGCCACATATTTCAAGTTCAGGTCGACCCCCACGCGGGCGCGCAGCAGGTCGGCGCTTTCGGTGAGAATCCGGGCCACGCCGGCCCCCACCGTTCCGAATCCGAGCAGTCCCACCTGCACAGTTCTCATCGGTTCAACTCCTCTCTTTACCGCAGCACGTTGCGCATACCCCGCACCGCCTGGTTGATGCGCATGCTGTTTTCGATCAGGGCGAAGCGCACATGGTCGTCGCCGTAGTTGCCGAAGCCCAGTCCGGGCGAAACGGCAACCTTGGCTTCGCGGATCAGGAACTTGGAGAATTCCACCGAGCCCATTTCCCGGAAGGCTTCCGGTATTCTGGCCCACACGAACATGGTCCCCCGGGGTGGCGGGATCTCCCAGCCCACGCGCTTGAGGCCGGTGATCAAAGCGTCACGTCGTTCTTTGTAGATGTCGCGGATTTCGGTCACACAGCCCTGATCCTCGTTCAGGGCGATGATCGAGGCGATCTGGATGGGTTGGAAAATGCCGTAATCCAGGTAACTTTTGATTCGCTTGAGGGCATGGATGATGTCCCGGTTGCCCACGCAGAAGCCCACCCGCCATCCGGGCATGTTGTAGCTTTTGGAAAGCGAGAAGAATTCCACGCCCACATCCCGGGCTCCGGGAACCTGGAGAAAACTGGGGGCTTTATAACCGTCGAAGGTCAGATCGGCATAAGCAAAATCGTGGATCACCATGATGTCGTGCTCCTTGGCGTAGGCCACGATTTTTTCGAAGAATGTCAGGTCGACCACCTCGGTGGTGGGGTTATGGGGGTAGGAGATGATCAACAACTTGGGTTTGGGCCAGGTCTGCCGGGTGGCGTCCATCAGGTTTGCAAAAAAATCGGTCCCGCCGCCCACCGGAATGCCCCGCACGTCGCCCCCGGAGATAATGGCGGAATAGGGGTGGATCGGATAGGTCGGCGTGGGGGTGAAAACCACGTCGCCCGGCCGGATGGTTACCAAGACGAGGTGGGCCATGCCCTCCTTGACGCCGATGGTGACGATGGCTTCGTTGTCCGGGTCGATATCGACATCGTAGCGGTGGCCATACCAGTCGGCAATCGCCTTGCGCAGGCGGGTGATGCCCATGGAGGCGGAGTAGCGGTGGTTGTGGGGTTTGCGGGCCGCTTCCACCAGCTTGTCCACGATGTGAGGGGGCGTGGACAGGTCGGGATTGCCCATGCCCATGTCGATAATGTCTTCGCCCGCCCGGCGCCGCTCCATTTTCAGTTCGTTCACGGTGGCAAATACGTAAGGCGGTAAACGGTCGAGCCGCGCAAATCCGGTCATAGGGCACCTCCGGTGATCAAGAGACTTTTGCGTGCGTTGGCGATCCCCGCGTTCGTCGGGCCAGGTCTGTTGCCCCCTTCGCTTTCCCCAACGATAAGCGGTCATCCGGGAATAAACGCGC
>JAERRP010000889.1 GCA_016735415.1 Desulfobacterales bacterium
TGCTTAGAGACAATTTCAACATTTAGCGTGCCCTGCCCGACGGACGAACCATTTTTCTGGCCACCAACGGACGCGGTGGTATGTGCCATACCCCCATCCGCTGGGGGGAATTGTACAGCCGTTACGATGCCCTTCTGGCGGCCAACCTCAGCCCCGCTTTTCCCGAGGACCGCTGGATCATGTTGACGCGCATACGCGCCTGGGTGGTTTTTCAGGGCTATTCCCAGGAACTGCGTCATGATCTGCTGGAAACCTTTGAATTCGATGACGACCATGGCTGCCGCTGGCGGTTTCGTATCCCCACCGGCCAGGGCCAATCCGTCCGGATCGAGGTCCATCTTCAGATGATCGTGGAAGAAAACGCCCTCGTGCTGGTTTTCAAGCGCCGGCCAGGGGCCGATATGTCGGACGCCCTGGATGATGACAAGCCGGTGCGCCTGATTTTGCGCCCGGATGTCGAAGACCGCAATTTCCACGACACCACCAAAGCGTTCACCGGACCCGAAAACCGATTCCCCGCCGCCCTTCAGAGCACCCCGGACGGTTTTGACTTCGACCCGGCACCGACGCGACACCTGGCCCTGCGCCTGTCGCCCGGTCAATTTGTGGCCGAACCGGAATGGGCCTATATGATTCACCGCCCGCTGGAGGCGGAACGGGGATTGGATCCGCATTCCGATCTGTTCAGCCCGGGCTATTTTACCTTCGATCTCGAAGGGGACGCCGCGGCTTTCCTGAAAGCCGCCGTAACGTCGGGGAAGGACCCGTGGCCGACCCGCCCGGAGGGGTCCACCAGGGGCTTGCAAGTCCCCAACTTGACACCCACACGCCTTAAACCTGAAAAAGCCCTGAGGGCGGCCCTGCACCACTTTACCGTCCGCCGGGAAGAACTGGCCACCGTGATCGCCGGCTACCCCTGGTTTCTCGACTGGGGCCGGGACACCCTGATTTTCGTTCGGGGCCTGATCGCAGACGGGCAGTTCGAACTGGCGGGCGCCATCATATGCCAGTTCGCCCGGTTTGAAGACCAGGGCACGCTGCCCAACATGATCCGCGGAGACGATGCCCGCAACCGGGATACGTCCGATGCGCCCCTGTGGCTTTTCACGGCCTGCCGCGATTTGATCCGGGCCGGGCAGAGCGCCATTCTAACGGAGCGCTGCGGCGGCCGCCCCCTGCGGATGATTCTGGCGGACATGGGCCGGGCCCTATGCTCCGGAACACCCAACGGTATTCGGATGGATGCCGCTTCCGGTCTGCTCTTCAGCCCATCGCATTTTACCTGGATGGATACCAACCACCCGGCCGGCACACCGCGGGAAGGCTACCCCATTGAAATTCAGGCCCTGTGGTACGCTGCGCTGCAACTGCTTGCGGAAATCGACAGCACGGAGGACCGCGCCGGCTGGGCGGCTTTGGCCGATCAGGTGCGCATGTCCGTTCTCAAACATTTCTATATGGAGGACCGGGGCTATCTGGCCGACGCGCTCTTATGCCCCCCCGGATGTCGGGCCGGCGACGCCCGTGTCGACGATGCCCTGCGCCCCAACCAGTTGTTCGCCCTCACGTTGGGGCTTGTCTCCGAACCGGCCCTCGGCCGCCGCATCCTGCAGGCCTGTGAGAAACTGCTGGTGCCCGGGGGCATCCGCAGCCTGGACGACGGCCCCGTATCGCAGCCCCTATCAATCCACCATCAGGGCCATCTGCTGGGCGACCCGTTGAATCCCTACCGGGGCCGCTACATCGGCGATGAAGACACCCGACGCAAACCAGCCTACCACAACGGCACCGCCTGGACCTGGGTGTTTCCGTCTTTCAGTGAAGCCTGGTTTCGTGTTTACGGCCCCGCGGGACAACCGGCGGCCCTGGCCTGGCTGGGCAGCGTCGTCGATCTAATGCTAACCGGCTGTCTGGGTCATATTCCGGAAATACTGGACGGGGATCTGCCCCACACCCCCCGGGGTTGCGATGCCCAGGCCTGGTCGGCCAGCGAGGTTTTGCGGGTATGGTCGCTCCTGACCGCCGTAAAGCATGAATAAAACATTGCTAATACCAGCCTAACGATTATTGTTCAGATTTACGATCATCTCCTGGCCGGAGGTCAGTCAAACGCTAAACGGAGGCCGTCGCATGCGCAATATCCAAACCTTCCAGGTTCTTCCATTTATTCCCGAGCCGCTGGCTTTCCTGGAAACCCTGACCCGCAACATCTGGTGGTGCTGGCAGCGGGATGCGGTCGAATTGTTCCGGCGTATCAATCCTGGAATATGGAACGATTGCGGCGGCAACCCCATCCATTTCCTTACCCGCATCCCCGTGAAGCGGCTTGAAGCACTGGCCCGTGACCATGGATTTCTGGCGCACATGGAGCGGGTCCGCGAAGATTTCCAAAATCAGATCAACCAACCGCCAGCCTATGAAACGCCCTTTACGGCCGAGGCCACCATCGCCTATTTTTCGATGGAGTTCGGTCTGCACGAAAGCATTCCGCTCTATTCGGGCGGCCTGGGCGTCCTGGCCGGCGATCATCTCAAAGCGGCTTCCGACCATAAACTGCCGCTGGTGGGGGTCGGGCTTTTTTACCGCCAGGGTTATTTTCGTCAATTCCTGAACGATGACGGCTGGCAGCAGGAAACCTACCCTGAAAACGATGTTTTCATGCTGCCGGCCGAAAGGGCCCGGGGGGCTTCGGGGGATGAAATCATGATAGCGGTGGACGGACCGGAAGGGCGGATTCATGCCGTGGTCTGGGAAATCCGTGTGGGCTGTATTCCGCTCTATCTGCTCGATACCAACGTCCGCGAAAATCCGCCGGAATTTCGCGTGATCACCGGCCGGCTTTATTCAGGCGGCAGCCGGCGCCGCCTGGCCCAGGAACTGGTGCTGGGCATCGGCGGCATGCGGACCCTGGAGGCCCTCAACCGCACGCCCTGGGTGGTTCACATGAATGAAGGCCATTCCGCCTTCGCCAGTTTGGAGCGCCTGCACCATATGGTGACCTCGCACGGCATCGATCTCAAAACGGCTCTGGAAATCATACCGCGGACCACCGTGTTTACCACCCACACACCGGTGGCCGCCGGTCATGACGATTTTCCGGTGGACATGCTGGGACCCTGTCTCACGCCTTATGCCGAAGCGTTGGAAACGGATTTAAGTACCATTCTGGCATGGGGTCAGCCCAAAGGCGGATCGCCCGAAGCGCCGCTTTCCATGTTTATTCTGGGGAACCGCATGTCGGCCTTCTGCAACGGCGTCAGCGAACTGCACGGGGAGGTGGCCCGCCGCATGTGGCACCATCTCTGGCCGGGCCTTAACGAAGACGAAGTCCCGATTACCCATGTCACCAACGGAGTGCATATCGCCACCTGGACATCGGCGGAGAACACGCTGCTGTTCGAGCGCTATGTCGGACCCGACTGGCACACAACCACCCGCCAGGCCAACAGCAGCCACCGCCTGGATGAAATCTACGACGAGGAACTGTGGCACGCCCACGAAATCAGCCGCGCCCGGCTTATCCGGACCTGCCGGCGGCGGATGGCGGAACAGTACGGACGACGCAACGCCGCCATTTCGGTCATGAAAGAGGTGGAGACCGTGCTGGACCAGGATGTCCTGAGGATTGCCTTCGCGCGCCGCTTCGCCACCTATAAGCGCGCCGACCTGCTGCTGCGGGACCCGGAACGCCTTGAGGCCATGATCAACCACGAGAATCGTCCGGTCCAGTTCATTTTTGCCGGCAAAGCCCACCCCCAGGACGACGAGGGCAAGGAGCTCATCCGACGGCTGGTGGAGTTCGGGCTGAGCGCCGGCGTACGCCACCGCTTTCTTTTTCTGGAAGACTTCGACATCCACCTGGCCCGCCGGTTGGTCCAGGGTGCCGATGTATGGCTGAACACCCCCCGCCGACCGTTCGAGGCTTGCGGTACCTCCGGCATAAAAGCGGCTGTCAACGGAGTCCTCAACCTGAGCGTACTCGATGGATGGTGGTGTGAAGGCTATGACGAAAGCCGCGGCTGGCAAATCGGCCGGGGGGAGGCGTTCGATGATTACGAATACCAGGATCGTATCGAGGCCCAGGCGCTTTACAATGTCCTCGAGAATGACGTCATTCCATGTTTTTACGAGCGCGAAAGCGGCGGGTTGCCTTCACGCTGGCTCAAAATGATGAAGGCTTCCATGAAAATGGCCATGCAGAACTTCAGTGCCCAGCGCATGGTCAACGATTACAACCAGCTTTTTTACCGGCCGGCGGCCCAAAGCTATCATAACCTGCTGGCCGACCAGGCGGGGGAAGCCGCCCGCATGAGTCAGATCAACGCGCGGCTTAGAAAATTGTGGCCGGACGTGGTGATTGATTTCCCGGTCATGCAGGCTGGGGGCCCATTGCGGGTGGGCGACCTGCCGGAAATCAATGTGATGGTCAATCTGGGCGAGATCCAACCTGACGAGGTCGTGGTGGAATTGTGCTACGGTCCTCCCAAAACGGTTGATCGTCTCGAAATCACGAACCACCAACAGATGTCCGTGGCCGAAGAACTAAGCTCCGGGCGATATCTGTACAGCTGCCAGCTGCCCTGCAACACGGCCGGCCGCTACGGCTTCACCGCGCGGGTCACGCCCAGGGGCGATATCTGGACCCGCTACACCCCGGGGCTGATCTCATGGGCTTAAACGGACCGGCAGGAACAAAACGCCATTCATACCAACCGGCACCATCCAACAGGGGACAGCGCATGGCAACAGCCGAAAAGAACCCAACCGTTCTGGTGGTAACGCCCGAGGTCACCTATCTGCCGGAAGGGATGGGCAACATGTCCAATTGCCTGGCGGCCAAGGCGGGCGGCCTGGCGGATGTTTCCGCCGCCCTGATCAGCGCCCTGTTCGATCAGGGGGCCGACGTGCATGTGGCCCTGCCCGACTACCGCGAAATTTTCGCCGCCCGCCTGGCACCGGTCCTGAAAAAGGCCATCGGCCGGATCCGGACCAAAATGCCGGATGAGCGCATTCATCTGGCCGAGGACCGGGCCTTCTTCTACCTCAACACCGTCTATTCCAGCTACGGTGCGGACAATATCAAGATTGCCCTGGCCTTTCAGCGCGAAATCATCAACAATATCCTGCCGTATGTGCGCCCCGACCTTATTCACTGCAACGACTGGATGACGGGGCTGATACCGGCGGCGGCCCGCCAGATGGGCATCCCCTGCCTGTTTACGATTCACAATATCCATACGGTCGAAACCATGCTGGCTTACATCGAGGACCGCGGCATCGACGCCGCCTATTTCTGGCAGCATCTCTACTACCGGCATATGGCGGTCGAATATGAAGCGGCCCGCGAAACCAACCCGGTCGACCTGCTGGCCAGCGGGGTTTTCGCGGCGCACTTCGTCAATACCGTCAGTCCGACCTTTCTCAGCGAAATCGTGGAGGGCCGCCATGGATTTGTGCGGCCGCCCCTGCGGCAGGAACTCGCCAATAAATATTGGTCCGAATGCGCCACGGGAATCCTCAATGCACCGGATCCTTCCTACCAGCCGCAAATCGATGAGGCCCTGGTGCAGACTTACGGGACCGACGACCACCCGTCCGGCAAACTTGAAAACAAGCGCTATCTGCAGCGCACCCTGGGGCTGGTGGAAGACGATCGGGCCCCGGTATTCTTCTGGCCCCACCGACTGGATCCGGTCCAGAAGGGCTGCCAGCTGCTGGCCGACATACTTTATGCTCTGGTTTCCCGCTACTGGGATCGCCATCTCGAAATTATTTTCGTGGCCGGCGGTGAATACAAATCCGTCTTCCAGAATATCGTTGCGTTCCACAGGATCCAGAAGCGTGTGGCCGTTTGCGATTTCGACGAAAACCTGTCGCGCCTGGCCTACGCGGCCGCCGATTTTATCCTGATGCCCTCGCGTTTCGAGCCCTGCGGTCTGCCCCAGATGATCGGGCCCCTCTACGGAACGCTGCCCGTGGCCCATGACACCGGCGGCATCCATGACACGGTGGCCCACCTGTCCGTCGAACACAACCAGGGCAACGGCTTTTTATTCGAAATCTACGACAGCCGCGGTCTCTTCTGGGCCATCGAGCAGGCCATGGGCTTTTATGCCCGGCCCGACCACGAGCGCGCAAACCAGATCCAGCGCATCATGCAGGAGAGTCTGGCGACCTCTCACCACGACGTCACTGCACGCCAC
>JAERRP010000768.1 GCA_016735415.1 Desulfobacterales bacterium
ATTTGTTTATCAGGCGTCAACTCTTTTTCACTCTTTTTGGAGCCGGATGAGAAGACAGACCTCCATAAAGACTTATTGGCCGTTTCTTAACAAAACATCAGTCCAAACTTAAAATAATTGCCTTGCCCGCAGGGTTAATCGTCCGACCGTCTGGCATGGACACGGATGCTTTTAGGGATCTTGCTCAACTGTTGACATGAGATTGCCGCCCGGTCATCGGACCAAGGGCAGGCGTGTTTGAATACGGTTGGCAGGATCCGGCTGACGGGGCGAAGGAATGGTGTCACAGCGCCGTTTCGATATCACCGGGTTTTAATTCGCTGGCCGGCCGTACAACCTGTTTCTCAAAGATACCGTCGGCCCCCAGGCGCCTGTCGGCACTGTATTTGTCGATCAGTACCCGGCGGAAGACATAGCGCTTCCGATCCTCCTCGCACTGCCAGCCGATATACAACAGAACCTGGCGGTAGGACGGGATGGTCATCCGGCGGCCGTCCGGGTGGGCGATGGTGACCTCCGGAAAGTCGAATTCCTTGCGCCAAAGGTCGTAAAAACCATCCTTATTGGTGTCATAGCGGTAGACCCAGACCTCGATGATGATGGTCCGGTCGTCGATGGGAAGCGGGGGGTAGGCGTTCGTGATGGAAGTCTCGGCCCCTTTCCTGAGAAGATAATACCGGCTGGTTTGATCGGCATCCCCGGGGTCATGGGCCGGGAACTCGAATGGCTGGTCCTGCGTGCCGTAATCGATCATGCCGTTATCCCAACTGCCGCATCCTGCCATGATCGACAGGAGACTCAGCAGAAGCCCCCTTGCTATCCATCTTCCGGTTGCAAGTGACATCATCGCGACAGACCTGAGGGAAAGTTCCTCCGTATGGCGTTCCTCGCCGGGTTTCAGCGGGGTCGGTCCAGGCGGCCGGGGCCGCCACAGCGGAGGTAGACTTTAACGTTCCGGACGTGTAAGACATTTAAACCTGAATGGAGCGGGCTGAAAATCGCTCAATTCGGGTTGTATATTAAGCATGGCCGCATTTTAAACAACACCCGTGGCCTCAACATCCGGTCCGTTGTGACAACAGGGCCCGCTGGGGCCGGGGGCGCTTCCGACCGGTCACGCGCCCGGCCAAAAAGTAATCTTAATGTATTCATAAAGCATCACATTCCGTCAACCTTTGAAAGGAGACCGGAAAATGACGTCAAACACCAGGTCCGTCCTGCTCATCGGCTTGATCCTGTGGCTGGTCGTGCTGGGGGCGGCCGGCGCCTGGGCCGCATCGGACAGGGTGCGCGTCGGCATAAGGCCCTTCGAACCTTTCGTCATCCTCGATGGTGAAGCACCACGCGGGATTTCCATCGATACCTGGGAGGCATTGAATACTCATTTCGGGGTCGACTACGAATTCGTGATCTGTGACGGGGTGGCCGAAAAACTGCAGAAACTGGGCGCCGGTGAGATCGATATCGCGATCGGGGGCCTTACCATTACCGAAGACCGGGAGGAGCACTTTGATTTTTCCCACCCGGTTTTCAACACCGGCCTGGACATCCTGTTACCGGTCGCCGATAATCCGACCCTCAGAGCCCTTGCGGCCTCTCTGTTTCGAGGTGACAAACCGATTTTATTAGGGAGCCTGCTCGTCCTGCTCGTTATTGCCGGGCATATGATCTGGCTGGTGGAACGCAGCAGCGACACCCGGACCACCAGTTTCGACCGGCGCTATTTTCCGGGCGTCCTGGAAGGTATCTACTGGGCCCTGATCACCGCCAGCACGGTGGGGTATGGTGACAAGGTTCCCAAAAAATGGCCGGGGCAAGTGGTGACCGGTGTGATCATTCTGACCTTTCTGCCAATCTTCGGTTATTTCGTCGCCCAACTGTCGGCGGACATCACGATGTACAAGCTGCGGACCGACATCCGCGGCCCTCAAGATCTGGACCGAAAACAAGTCGCCGTCGTGGCCGACACGACCAGCCATGCGCATATGAGGTCCACGCATGCCGACCTGGCGGTTTTTGCTCATGCCCGGCAGGCCTACAAGGCCCTGGCGGAGGGGCAGGTCGATGCGGTTGTCTACGATGCCCCCCAACTGCAATATTTCGCCCATCACGAGGGCCGGGGCACGGTCAAGGTAGTCGGGCGGCTCTTTGCCCCGCAAGATTATGGTTTGGCTTTGCCGCCGGGCAGTCCCCGGCGTGAAAAGCTCAATCGCGCCATCCTGGCCATGAAGGAATCCGGCGATTTGCAGAAAATTCAGGGCCGCTGGTTCGGCCCGTGAATAAAAACGGTCGGGGGATGTGATCGCTCGGGCTGAGGGGGGGGCTCAATCCGCCTCGCGGTACAGGGCCAGAATGCCGGAACGCGCCAGTTTTTTGATGCCCATGGGTTCCAGAAGATGGATAAGGGCATTGATTTTTTCCTGGCTGCCGGTGGCTTCGACAATGTAATGGGTGGTGCCGGTATCCACAATCCGCCCCCGGAAGGTTTCGACAATGCTGCGAATCTCGGAACGGTCCCTGGCGCGGGCGCGAACGCATATCAGGGCCATCTCGCGTCTTACGGCCTCTTCCCCGGTCATATCCCTTACCTTGATCACATTGACCAGGCGCCGCAGCTGTTTCATGATTTGTTCGAGCTGATCGGGGTGGGTGCGGGTTGTGATGGTGATGCGCGACATCTCGGGATTGGCGGTCGGTGCCCCGCAGATGGTCTCGATATTGTAGTTCCGGCTGGCAAAAAGCCCCGATACGCGAGCTGTTACACCCGGTTCGTTTTGGACCAGCATGGTCAGGGTATGGTGTTCTTTTTTCATTTGGCTTCACTTTTGACGCGGTTGGCGGGACGATGGTGCTTTGTAACAGATCTGCCCGGTGCGGGCAAATCCGGCGCCGACCGGCGGGTTTTGACAATTGACGCTTGCGCCCGGCGGCAAAAAAGGCGAAACAGGTAGATCGGGCCCGGTAGCGTGCCGGCCCGGATGCCGAAGATGGCAGTGGACGGACGTAACGTTGGTGACGCATGCGGCCATCACAGGGCGGTTCCTTCCGGTTCAATACAGATATCTATGTTAAATGGTTTTTATGAGTGCTAAATATAGTAACCGTTTGGATTTTAACCAAAAAAGCCGATGGGGAACGCATCTGGCGAGTATTTTGCTGTAGTCTAATCGAATGGTCCTTTTTTTAACCATCCAGCGGCGAGGGGGTGAACGTGATTGTCGGAATCCTGAAGGAAATCAAAAGCGAAGAAAACCGGGTCGCCATGACACCGGCAGGTGTTGAGGTGATGCGTCAGAACGGGCACACTCTCCTGGTGGAAAAGCAAGCCGGTGAGGGCAGCGGGTTTGGTGACGAAGCTTATGCCCAAGCCGGCGCTGAAATGGTGGCGGTCAGCACCGAAATTTTCGAACGCTCTGAAATGGTCATGCATGTCAAGGAGCCGCTGCCACCCGAGTACGATCTCATTCGGGAGGGCCAGATTGTTTTTACCTACCTGCATCTGGCCGCCGCCGAAGAATTGACCCAGGCCCTGATCCGGAGCCGATCCATCAACATCGCCTACGAAACCATTCAGAAAACGGACGGCAGCCTGCCGCTTCTGACCCCCATGAGCGAAGTCGCCGGCCGCATGGCCATCCAGCAGGGGGCCAAGTATCTGGAGATGGCCCAAGGCGGCCGCGGCGTACTGCTCGGCGGGGTGCCGGGTGTCGATCCGGCGACAGTCGTTGTGATCGGCGGCGGCGTCGTGGGCACCAACGCTGCCAAAATGGCCTGCGGTCTGGGCGCCAAGGTCTACATCCTGGACATGAGCCTCGATCGACTGCGGTATCTCAGCGACATCATGCCGGCCAACTGTTTTCCTCTCATGTCGAGCCCGGCCACGATCCGCCGCCTCCTGAAGGAGGCCGACGTGGTGGTGGGCGCCGTGCTGGTGGCCGGAGCCAAAGCCCCCAAACTGCTGACCCGTGATATGCTGGCCGGCATGAAAAAAGGCTGTGTTATAGTGGATGTGGCCATCGATCAGGGTGGCTGCTTCGAGACATCCAAAGCCACCACCCATTCTGAACCGACGTATACCATTGACGGGGTCGTGCATTATTGTGTGGCCAATATGCCCGGGGGCGTGGCCAAAACTTCCACCCTGGCGCTGACCAATGCGACCCTGCCTTATGCCGCCGAAATTGCGAACAAGGGCTGGCAGCGGGCCATGCAGGAAAACGCCGAAATCAAGATGGGTGCCAACGTGGTGCAGGGCAAGGTGACCTACCAGGGTGTGGCCGATGCTTTCGGACTGGATTACACGCCGGTCGATGCGCTTTTATAGCCTCCGGGCCCTGCCACCCGTCCATTGCCCACCGTATCGGGTGGTTATCCCGATCCTCATGTCGGTGCTCATCGTTGCGGCTGCCATGGGCTTGGGCTGCCAGCCGCCGCCCGAGGCCACCGCGGTTCGCACCAGCCCC
>JAERRP010000610.1 GCA_016735415.1 Desulfobacterales bacterium
GTTGGCACGATATTGACTGTAGTGAGCGTCGGAGGCCCCATATTTATAGACCGCCTGTTTGCGAAAATGGAAGAAAACGGATCCGGCAATGGGTTTGTTGTCATAAAACGCCAGAACGACGTGGCCCTTCCGGCATTTGATGATATGTTCATAAATCGCTTCAAAAAAATACCATGGCTGCGGGGGCAGGCCATGGCGTTTGCGGGTCAGGCAATTCAGTCGATAAAATTCACGAACCGACCGGATGGTATGCGAAACGCTTACGCTGACACCTGAGCGGATTGCGCGTCTCACGTTTCGCAGCGTGCTTTTTCGGATTTTCTTTTCTAAAGCACTCTGTGAATCTTCAAGTATAAGAGTGTGGCGTTTATATAGGCCTGAGGGCTCGGCCGGCAACGGGAGCGGGGCATCCATTCGGAATCCGAAAGATTTCCATTTGCGTTTTACGGCATACCGGAGGGCAAAATGGATAAGTTCCCTGAGTTGCGGCTGCGATTCGGCCACCGGGGGGCAGACATCTGTAAAAGGTAATGATACCCCCCGTTTTCCGGTCAAGAAACTTTTAATTTCCATGGCCGGCAGCAAGGCCGTGAATCGATCCCGCTCGATCTGGGTGAAATAGACCGGTTTATAACGATAGGCCCTGCTAAAAACGGAAGCCCAAGCCGATGTATGGAAGAATCCGCTTAGGTCATTCCCGTCAAGATACTCATCCCAATTCGCAGTCTGGATCGGGTTTTGGATATGAAACTGCATTCGGCCGAGCGTGGTTGCGGCCCGTATTAATGGCCATATTGCGTTGCGACCCCATGATCATGGGGTCGATTTCTTCTTCCAAGGTTATGCTGATCGAGAAAAATGAGACCAAAGAGAATAACGAAAAACACGACCCAACTCAAAATAACGTGGGGCCAGTATTCGGCCATTCGGGGGCTGATGTAATAAGTTGCCAGGAAGATAATGGTTAATCGAAGCGAGCTGGCGGCAAGTGAAATGGGTATCGTCGCTGCCACCAGCACAGCGCGTGACAGGTTTCGTTTCCGGAAAAGATAGGCGTAGGCCAGACCAAAAACAAAGTACGAGATCAGATAACGGATGCCGCTGCAACTGATCGCCACTTCCAGCAGGGCGTTGGGCAGTTTGATAAGCCAGCCTTCCCGGTAGAAAGGAATATTGAAAACCGACAGCACACCCAGCGAAACACTGAATGTTGCATGTCGGGTCATATCGGCCATAGCACCATAGAGGCCTTGGGGAATGGGTATCATCGCGAGGGTAAACAGAATCGGGAACAGCACCGATTTGGCAATCTGCTTTCCCAGGCAAAAAAGAACGGCCACGGCCGCGAACATCACATAAGCTATGAATTGCAGCTCAAAACTATCGCGGACAACCAGAGGGACGAAAAGCAGAAGAAGCATAGCGGCGGCACCTGGCGGCCAGTAATATATCGGCAGGGACTTCAAGCGGTCCCACTTCAGGTAAATGAAGTAAGCTGACAAAAACGGTATAAAAACACCGTGAGAGCTGCCGTGTCGGTGAAGCACGCCATAGGCCACCTTGTAAACCGACGGCCAGTATAAGGCCAGACCGGCGGCCATGATTGCGGCTAATAGCAGCAGGCGAGCGGATGTCGTTTGAGCGAAGGGCATGTCAGATCGGGTAAATCGCCAGGATTGGTATTGAGCCCTGAACGGGCCGAATCGTTGCCGGTAAGAACCCGGTTGCGTTCCTTCAGGCAAGACGGGTTTTCCCTTGAGCGCCATCATGTTCGTCAACCGCTCTGATGATCCGAGCGGGATTGCCTGCGGCTATCACGCCTGGGGGGATATCGCGCACGACGACGCTGCCGGCCCCAATAATAGTGTTTTCACCAATGGTGACGCCGCACAGGATGGTAGCGTTGGATCCGATCGAGGCCCCTTTGCACACCATCGTGGAGATGACCTGCCAGTCAGCCTCGGTGCGGAGCTCGCCGGATGCAGTTGTGGTCTGGGGGAAGCGGTCATTGATGAACATGACCCCATGACCGATGAAGACTTCATCCTCAATGGTCACACCCTCGCAGATAAAGGAGTGGCTGGAAATTTTACAGTTCCGGCCGATGGACGCATTTTTCTGGATTTCAACAAAGGGGCCGACTTTGGTTTCATCGCCTATTCGGCAGCCATACAGATTGATAAAATCATTCAAGATGACATTCCGGCCCAGGATAACGGTCGGGGCAATATTTTGTTTTTCCATAAGGATTATTTTATGTCCACGGGCGTTCCATTAAGACGGAGCGATTTCTGCGCGGCGATTAAAACTTTAACGACCTCGAGACCGGCATGGCCATCGGTCAGGGGTTTATGGCCCTGGGCGATACATTCGGCGAAGTGCTGGGTTTCAAGTGCCAGCGCTTCATGGTCCTCGAGTTTGGGGGCATACATGTCGCCAATCCGGTATTGGACCTGGATACGGTACAAGTCTTCCCTGGTATAGTCCAGTTCGACACCCTTATCGTATATTTTCAGCTTTTCGCTGGGTTGGAGGTCGTCGTAGAGAATCATTTTGGAGGTTCCACCGATAAGGGTCTGTCGAATTTTAACGGGCGAGACCCAACTGACATTGATGTGGGCCACAACTTTGTTGGCCATAAAAATGGTCAGAAGGGATTTGGATGTCATGTTGGTACCGAAATAGTCCGATCCGGTCGCCGAGACCGCCAGTTTTTCAAAGGGCATCAAGTAGTCCAGGATCGCGATGTCATGCGGTGCCAGGTCCCATATGACATCGACATCCTGTTGAAAAAGGCCCAGGTTGACCCTGGTTGAGTCGTAATAAATCAAATCGCCCATTTCACCGGAGTCAATCAAACTGTGAATTTTTCGAACAGCGCCCGTATAAACAAACGTGTGGTCCACTTGCAGTTTGCGGTTTTTTTTGGCCGCAAGCTCGATAAGTTCCTCGCCCTGCTCGACGGTTTCGGTCATGGGTTTTTCGAGCCAGACATGTTTGCCGGCCAGAAGAGCGCGTTTGGCCAGATCGAAATGGGTTGACACGGGCGTGGCGATGGCCGCGATATCGATACTATGATCGCTAATAATGTCCTGCGCATCCTTGAGCAGTTTGATTCCCGGGTAGAGCCTTGATGCCGTTTTCAGCCTTTCGTCTGAAAAATCACTGATGGCGGTCAGTTCAAGAAACGGATTGTGATGAAAATTTCGGGCCAGGTTGGGCCCCCAGTATCCGAAACCAATCAGCCCGATATTGATCATTCAGGAATCTCCAAAAGGAATTTTGCCCGTTTTATAAATAATGGCTGCAGATGATGTGAGCGCCAAGCCTCAAGATGAAAGCTCAAAGGGAAAATAAACCCTTGACCCCTTGAATCCCTGGACCCTCTTCTCCAACTAAAGTGGAAAAGAACCGCATTTCTTAACTGAGGTTGTCGAAAAAACGAATGATCCGGTCGACAAAAAGGTCAAAATCGTCCAGATTGTTTTTGAAAATACCAAACACGATCGAATCGTCCACCTTTTCATAGTAGTGAACCAGCAGGTTCCTGAATGAAGCAATATTCTCAAACGTGGCCAAATCCTCAGGATGCAGAATTCTATTCTCGGCTAACACCGCAAACGTATCACGGTAACTTGTCGGTTCCCGCAGCTTTTCATCTGAAATGATATGCTGCGCAACATCGATACAGCCTTCTATGGTAATATGCAGTGTGCGCTCTACGAACCGTCGAGCCCTTACATCAGTGCGATAACAGTCCCAT
>JAERRP010000432.1 GCA_016735415.1 Desulfobacterales bacterium
GCAGCGTGTTGAGGCCTTTGTTGCCCTACTTACCCGGGCCCTTCTGCTGGATGCCCGGGCCAGCATGGCGGCGGCCCCCGGGGTGGCGGCGGTGATGGCCCGGGAACTGGATCGTGATACGGGCTGGCAGCAGGAGCAGGTCAAGGTTTACCAGGATCTGGCCTCGAAATACCTGATGGTGACCGATAAAAACATCTGATGTCTCCCGGTCTGCGGGAGGAGACGGACTGTAACTTCCTTGGCCCAAGGGGATCGGCAAATCCACCTCATGGGACGGTGCGGATGAAACTCCAATTCATCACAAAAAAGGTCAGGGCTCACATCATCGGCCCGGATGGCGCGCCGATCGAACGGCCGATCGAGATCCGCACCAACCCCATCACCGGGCGCACCAGCCGGATTACCTTCAGCCGGGGGCTGGAGGCCGAACCCGGAACGGACCGGTTGCCGGACCCCCCGCCGGATGCGCAGGCAACCGGCACCTGTCCGTTCTGCCCTCCCCAGCTTGCGCGCCGGACCCCCCGGCTGACACCGGCGATTGATGCGGACGGCCGGTTGGTTCAAGGGACCTCGGTGCTTTTCCCCAATCTCTTTCCATATGCGTCTCATTCCGCTGTGAGCCTCTTCGACCGGCAACACTACGTGGCGATCGGAACCGCCGAGGCTGCACCTTACCGGGACAGCCTTCTGAACTGCTGCCGCTACCTGCGCCGGATCAAGCCGCAGACCCCGGAGATGATTTACATGGCCATTACCCAGAACCATCTTCCATCCGCCGGCGGCTCGCTGCTGCACCCCCACCTCCAGGTGCATGCCGACAGCGTGGCCGCCAACCACCACCGTTTTCTCCAGCGGCGGGCGGTTGACCATGCCGGGAAAACCGGGCAATTGCTTTTCAGCGATTTTCTGGTGCTGGAGAAAGAAGATGGACGGCGGATGATCGGAGAATGCGGGCGCTGGCAATGGCTGGCGGCGTTCGCCCCCGAGGGGTTCTACGAACTCTGGGCCATTCTGCCCGGCGTGACATCCTTATTCGACGTGTCCAACGCGGTCTGGCGCGATCTGGCCGAGGGGATCATAAGGGCCCAGAAGTTCTACCGCCGCCTCAACCGCAACGGTTACAATCTGGGTCTCCTGACCGTGGAAGACGGCCAGAGCGATCTGGAACTGCGGCTGGTGATGCTGGCGCGGTCCAACTATGTCCCCTGGGTCCGCAACGACCACACCGGTTTCGAAGTCATGCTGGGGGATATGGCCACCTTCAGCGCGCCGGAGGATACCGCCCGCCTGGCCCGTCCTTTCTGGATCTGAACAGAAAATGCCGGTAGCGCGGGTGCCTGCGATGGCGGTCATCATACCAGCAGGGGCTGTAGACGTAACGCCGGCTGAAGGCATAATCGCCGTAAAGGCTGTATTGGATATAGTAGGGATAGGGTTGGACGTAGCGGAAACAGCCGTCATCATCCGAAGCCCCGGTTTGGCAGCGTATTGACGAACAGGACGACTTGGAGAATTGTCTCTTTACCTTTGGCGGCATTTCGGGAATAATCCGTGGCGGCCCGAGCAATCCGGATTCTACAGGAGGCAATGTCATGACCCCGTCGCGCCATCTCAGGTTGTTTGCATTCGTTTGTGTTTGTCTGCTCCTGTTCGCAATGGCCCCGGGATGTCAGGCGCCGGCACCGCAGGTCCAGCCGCAGCCGCCGGAGGCGCCGCTCACCATGGGGGTTTTGCGGGTCGGAATATCCACCAATAAGCAACCGCTCATTTACCGCCAGGACGGTCAAATCGTCGGGCTGGAGGCCGAGTTTGCCAAAGGGTTGGCCCAATACCTGGGACGCCGGCTCGAGTTTGTCGAACTGAAATGGAAGGATCAGATTCCCTATCTGCTGGACCGCAAAACCGATATCATCATGGCGGGCATGTCCATTACCGACCTGCGCCGGGTGCGCATTGCCTTCTGTGTGCCTTACGCCAAAACCGGCCAGATGGCCCTGGTCCGGCGCGAGGATATTGGCCGGTTCACGAGCGGCTACTATTCCCTGGTCGAAATTCCTCGTATCGGGGCGGTGCGGGATACCACCGGTGATCATTTTATCCGCTCCCGCTTTCCGGATACCCGCAAGTTTTTTTACGACACGCTGGCCGACGGCGTCCGGGCCCTGATCCGTCGTAAAGTCGATGTGCTGATCAACGATGCCCCGGCCGTTATGCTGGCGGAGGCCAAGTACGAAAGCTGGTTGGCACAGATGCCCACCCTGTTTACCAGCGAATACCTGGCCTGGGGCGTGCGCAAGGACAATCCCGAATTGATACGCGAAGCCAACGGCTACATTGCCGAACTGAAAAAAAATGGCCAGCTGCAGCAGATGGTCGGCCACTGTATCCCTTTTGCCGAACAATGAACAGGGCAGATTTGGGGGTACATCC
>JAERRP010000597.1 GCA_016735415.1 Desulfobacterales bacterium
AACACGGACACCCACCAACACGGACACCCACCAACACGGACACCCACCAACAGTGACCCAGGGGGCCTACGACATCACCTTGGGCCACCTGCTGCGGGTGTTGACTGGGTCGGCCGCCGGACCGGCCGATATCGTGATCTGGAAGATCCGACTGCCTCGGATCATCTCGGCCATCGTGGTGGGCTGGGGGCTTTCCCTGTCCGGCTTGAGCATTCAGTCCCTGTTGAAAAACCCTTTGGGCTCACCCGCCACCCTGGGCATCAGCCAGGGGGCGGCCTTCGGCGCTGCTGCATCCATCGTTTGGTTCGGGCAACAGATCTTTTCGGTCACCGCCTTTGCCTTTGCCGGCGCCATGGGTGCCACGGCCGTGATCATGGTGCTGGCAAGCCTTCGGCGTCTTTCCCCCGAGGCCATCATCCTTGCCGGCGTGGCGCTTTCTTCCCTGTTTGCCTCGGCAACGGTGCTGCTCCAGTACCTGGCATCGGAAACCCAGTTGGCCGTCGTCGTGTTCTGGACCTTCGGCGATGTGGCCCGCGCCGGCTGGTCCGAGATCGGGATGCTGTCCGGTGCGGTAATCGTCGCCTCCCTCTTTTTGATCTCCCGGCGATGGGACCTCAACGCCATGGCCTCCGGGGAAGAGACCGCCAGGGGCTTGGGCGTGAATGTGGGCCGCGTGCGGCTGTCCGGCATGCTGGCCGCTGCGCTGGTTGCAGCCCTGGCCACGGCATTTCACGGTGTCATCGCCTTTGTCGGACTCATCGCACCCCACATCGCCAGACGGCTGGTGGGCGAGGACCATGGTCTGTTGATTCCATTTTCCGCTATAATCGGCGCGCTGCTGCTGCTCAGCGCCGATACCCTCGGCCGGGCCCTGATCGGCTCCGGCGCATTGCCGGTGGGCATAGTCACTTCTTTCCTGGGTGCCCCCATGTTCTTCTACCTGCTGATCCGGGGCTACCGATGATCCTGTCGGTCAATAACATCCGTTTCTCCTACAACAGCCATCCAGTGCTGGACGCTGTCTCCTTTGCCGTGGAAAAAGGCCGCGTGCTGGCCATCCTGGGCGTTAACGGGGCGGGCAAGTCGACCCTGCTCAAATGTCTCAACCGGATTCTGCGCCCCCAGGCAGGATCGGTGCTTCTCGGAGAAGAAGACGTGCTGCGGTTACCCCAGGATGCCATTGCCCGGCGGATGGGATACGTGCCCCAGCAGCACACCCAGCCACATCTCACCGTATATGAAGCCGTATTGCTGGGTCGCCGGCCGCATATGGGGCTGACGGTGGGAAAAGCAGATTATGCGGTGGTGGAGCAGACCCTGGAGCGGATGGGACTCTCGGCGCTTGCCCTTCGCCCGGTCAGTGACCTGAGCGGTGGAGAGGTGCAGAAGGTGATGATTGCACGGGCGCTGGCCCAGTCGCCCAAGATCCTGCTGCTGGATGAGCCCACCAGCAACCTGGATCTGAAAAACCAGATGGACGTGATGGGGCTGATTCGAACCGTTGTCAGTGACCATGGGCTCATGGCCGTTATGGCCATCCACGATTTGAACCTGGCCGTCCGGTTTGCCGCCGATTTTCTTTTTCTAAAGGACCACCAGGTCTATGGACTTGCCTCCATGGACGATCTGAATGTGGAGATCATCGAACAGGTATATGGCCTAAAAGTCCTATTGAAGGAGGTATCGGGTTATCGGGTGGTTATTCCACGCTAAGGATTCCGGGTAATAAATAAAATTCACAATCCTAAGGATCACGAACTAAAAGGAGAAACAAATGAGAACAAAATACTGGCTGCCGGCGTTGTTGCTGGCGGTGTTGATGACTTCTGCCGCGCCGGCGCTACCGCTGACCGTTACCGATATGGCCGGGCGCCCTGTAGGTGTGCCGGCCGAGCCGGGGCGAATCATCTGTATCGGCCCCGGCGCCCTGCGGCTGATCGTCTATCTCGATGCCCAGGATAAGGTGGCGGGGGTCGAATCCATGGAAAAGCGGTTTGCAGCCGGCCGGCCGTACTGGATAGCCCGGCCGCAGCTGAGACACCTCCCCGAGATCGGCCCGGGGGGACCGGGGGCCATCAACAAGAAACCGGATATGGAGGCCGTGCTCCGGGTTAAGCCCGATCTGATCTTTGTCACTTACTTTGATGCATCCCTGGCCGACGAGGTGGCCGACACCCTGGGGATTCCCGTGGTGGTGCTCAGCTACGGGGAACTGTCCATCTTCGATCAGGCCGTATACGACTCGCTTAAACTGGCCGGTGCGCTTCTAACCCGACGGGAGCGGGCCGACGCGGTGGTGCTTTATACCGAAGGCCTTCGGGAAGATCTGAATAAGCGCACGGGTGATGTTCCAGATGAGGAGAAGCCCGGCGTTTTTGTCGGCGGCATCGGTTATCGGGGCGCCCACGGCATTGCAAGCACGCAGCGACAATATATTCCGCTGGAT
>JAERRP010000459.1 GCA_016735415.1 Desulfobacterales bacterium
CATGGCAAAAGGCCGAACACCCTTGGCCAACGAACATCCGATCTATCGTCCCATCCCCGAAAATACCGCCCAAAAAACCAGGGCACATATGCCGGAACTCAATCTGACCCGGAGAAACGGCAACTTCGAAGAAGTCGAACTGGGCTTTGGGGAAAAAGTTGGAAAGGAAGAGGCGGATCGTTGCCTCAATTGCGGGTATTGCTGTGAGTGTTTTCAATGCGTTGAGGCGTGCGGCGCTGACGCCGTCACGCTGGATACCCATGCTCAGATACCGGAAAGGCTTGAACTGGAAGTCGGCGCCATCATTCTGTCTCCGGGATATCAACCCTTTGATCCCACCCGGTTCGACACCTATAATTATGCGACGCTTCCCAATGTCATTACGTCCATGGAATTTGAGCGGATTCTATCCGCCTCGGGTCCTACCCTGGGGCACCTGGTCCGACTCTCCGACCATAAGACGCCTCGAAAAATCGCTTGGCTTCAATGCGTCGGAAGTCGGGATGTCAATCAATGCGACAATGGATACTGTTCCTCGGCCTGCTGCATGTATGCCATCAAGGAAGCCGTTATCGCCAAGGAGCATGCAACAAAAGATCTGGATTGCACCATTTTCTTCATGGACATGCGAACGCACGGCAAGGACTTTGAGCGATACTACGATGATGCCAGGGAAAAACACGGGATTCGCTTTATCCGATCACGGGTCCATACGCTGAATTCCGTTGACGGAAGCGACCAGGTTCTGTTGGAATACGCTAATGAGCAGGGAAATACCGTCGTAGAACACTACGATCTGGTCGTGCTGTCCGTGGGATTTGAAACCGACCCGGACGTGGTAGCGTTGGCCGAACGGATAGGAATCGACCTGACCCGGGGCCATTTCTGCGAAACCAGCTCCTTTCATCCGGTTGCCGCCAGCAGAAAAGGCATCTATAGTTGCGGCGTCTTTACCGGTCCCAAAGACATTCCCCAGTCCGTTATTGAGGCCGGGGCCGCGGCAGCGGAAGCCGGCGCCGTCATGAGCCCGGCCAGGAATACCCTGACCAGAACCCGTCAGACTCCCGAGGAACAAAACATCACCGGCCAGCGTCCCCGGGTCGGGGTTTTCGTATGCCAGTGCGGCATCAATATCGGCGGCGTGGTGGATGTCCCCGGAGTGCGGGATTATGCCGCATCCCTGCCCTTTGTGGAATATGTGGCCGACAACCTCTACACCTGCTCTCAGGACACCCAGGATGCCATTACCCAGGTCATCAAAGAGAACCGTCTCAACCGTATCGTGGTGGCGGCCTGCACCCCCAAGACCCACGAACCCCTCTTTCAGGAAACCCTGGTCAATGCGGGCCTGAACAAATACCTGTTTGAAATGACCAACATCCGCAACCAAGACTCGTGGGTGCACAAAGAACATCCGGCCATGGCCACGGAAAAGGCCAAGGATTTGGTACGCATGGCCGTGGCCAAGGCAGCCCTCCTGGAACCTCTTCAGGAAGTTGAAGTGAACGTGGACCAGCGGGCCCTGGTGATCGGCGGGGGAATCTCGGGAATGGCGAGCGCCCGAAGTCTTTCCGCACAAGGTTATGAAGTCTTCCTGGTGGAACGTTCAGACCGGCTGGGGGGACCGGCCCGCGGCCTTTACCAAACCTGGAAAAATGAGTCGATTCAACAAAATCTGGTCGAGCTCATTGAATCGGTGAACTCGGATCGCCATATTCACCTGCACCTGAAAACCACCCTAAAAGATGTGGAAGGGTTTGTGGGCAATTTCAAGACCACCCTTCGAACTAACGGCGAAGAAACGATTCTTGATCATGGCGTGGCGGTGGTTGCCACGGGCGCAAAAGAGTACAAACCCGATGAATACCTGTACGGCCGGGACCCCAGGGTCTTGACCCACCTGGAGCTGGATCAAAAATTGATCAACGGGGATCCCGCCTTAGAAAAGATCAATGCCGCCGTTTTTATTCAGTGCGTGGGATCCCGTGAACCCCAACGGCCCTATTGTTCCCGGGTCTGCTGCACCCACACCATTGAAAGCGCGCTCCATCTGAAAAAACGCAACCCCGCCATGGATATTTATGTCCTCTACCGGGATATTCGAACCTATGGAGAACGGGAATACCTGTACCGTGAAGCCCGTCAGGCAGGGATCATTTTCATCCGGTACTCTCAGGACCGAAAAC
Organism: Desulfobacterales bacterium; assembly: GCA_016735415.1. Next base: position 2,187 of record JAERRP010000459.1, read on the forward strand.
CATCGGTTGCAGTGGGTCCGGATGGTCTTGAAATCAGGACGATGGATCATATCCTTAACCGGCCTGTTTTGATCAAAGCGGACCTGATTTCCCTGGCCACGGCCATTGTGCCCTACCGGGACGAACAACTGGCCCAGTTTTTCAAAGTACCCATGAATGAAGACGGTTTTTTTGTGGAAGCCCATGCCAAGCTGGGACCCTCCGAATTTGCTACGGATGGCGTTTTCCTGTGCGGCATGGCCCACTATCCCAAACCCATTGATGAGTCCGTGGCACAAGCCCAATCCGCAGCATCCCGTGCCATTACCCTTCTGTCCCGGCAAAAAATCAAGGTCAGCGGTAC
>JAERRP010000274.1 GCA_016735415.1 Desulfobacterales bacterium
GATCTCCCGGACGTCGTAGGGCGTCTTCAGGTCGCGGCTGACAATGCCGTAGATTTCCTGGGGGTCGTAGCGGGGCGGGACCGGATCGCGCATGCTCAGGCGGGCTTTTTCGTTCGCCGGCAGGTTACGAACCAGCTCCCGCACGATGGCGATCGCATGTTGATCGTTATCGGCCAGATAATCGGAAACGCCCGACTCCCGGCAATGCACGTCCGCGCCCCCCAGTTCATCCGCGGTCACTTCCTCGCCGGTGGCCGCCAACACCAGGGGGGGGCCTCCCAGAAAAATAGCGCCGGTCCCCCTGACATGGACCACTTCGTCCGACATGGCCGGAATGTAGGCGCCGCCGGCCGTACACAGGCCCATGACCGCCGCGATCTGGGGAAGGCCCATTTTGGACATGATGGCCTGGTTGTAGAAAATGCGCCCGCCGTCGTCCTCATCGGGAAAGATCTCGCTCTGCATGGGTAAAAAAGCACCGCCGGAGTCAATCAGATAGATGGTGGGCAGCCGATTCTGCATGGCAATCTTCTGAGCCCGCAGGGACTTCTTGACCCCCAGGGGGTAGATGGCCCCGCCTTTGATCATGGGATCGTTGGCATTCACCATGACTTCTCTTCCTTCCACCACCCCGATACCGATCACGCTGCCGGCGCCGTACACCTTGCCGTCATACATGCCCCGCGCCGCCAGGGCCCCGATCTCCAGAAAGGGTGTGTTGCGGTCCAGCAGCACTTCCAGTCGCCGGCGCACCGGCAGCTTGCCCACCTCCGCCACGCGCTGCCGGGCCTTTTCGGAACGCTCCTCCCGTGCCTGCTTCAAAGACGCCTTCAAATCCGCCACGAGGGAAGCCATCTTCTCGCAGTTCTGCCTGTATTCGTCCGTCCCGGTGTCGATCCTGCTCTCAATGATTCCCATGGCGACTGCCTCCTGAAAAATTATGGTGCCTTGCAGGCGTCCTCAAGCAGATTGCGAATACCGCCCACGATGAAATCGACCGCATCCCGACCCACCGTCTCGAGATCCGCACGGCGGTCCTGCCAGATCAGATACTGATAGGCCAGCCGTTCGAACATCCCCAGAATACTGGCCGCCATGACTTCCCCGGCCATCTCGCTGCGGAAGGGCCCGCAGTTGGCGGCCACGCTCTTGAGCGCACGCTGCAGGTCATCCATCAGCTTGGCGTAGATCTTCTTGCGGTGCGCTTCGACCTCCTCGCTCTGGCCGGCCGACTCCCTGAAAATCAGAGCGATTTTCTCCGGATGGTTGGGGCAGAAATCCTCGAAAAATACTTTGCCGGCGTTCTGAAATCCCTCCAGGGTCCCATCGGCATTTTTAAACGCCGCCCCCAGCAGGTTGCGCAAGGCATACCCGGTCCGGTCCAGCAGCTGAACCAGAAGATCTTCCTTATTCTTGAAATAGAAGTAAACCGTGCCGACCGACACTTCGGCCTCGTCGGCGATCCGTTCCATGCCGGTCTGGTGGTAGCCTTCTTCCGCAAACAGGGTTCCGGCCGCCTTGAGGATCGTCTGGAGCCGCTGTTCCCTTTCCCGCTGCCGACGCAGCGCACTGCGGGTCAGGGGCGGACTGGTTGCTTTCACCTCATCTTGATTTGGAATCATCGGTAACCCAGCGCCTCGTCCCCAATCCGAACCCGGGCGATTTCCGTAGACGTGCCGCTGATCTGGGTCAGCTTGGCCGCACGGTAGGCCCCTTCGGCTGCGCTGCCGGATCGGTATCCCTGTGCCCCCAGGATTCTCAGAGCCTCACCGGCCACCCGTTCGGCGGATTCCGTGCAGAACACTTTGGCACACCAGTTCAGGGCGCGGGCTTCTCTGGGGTTGATCGCCGCGGTCCAGACCGCCCGATAGGCGAGCAACTGCGCGGTCTGGTAAAGCGTCAGCATTTCCGAGAGCTTGAAACCGACTTCCTGGTAAGCAATGATCGGCTTGCCGCCGGTCCGGTGGGATTTGGCAAAATCGCGCGCGGATTCATAGGCCGATTTCATCAGGCCCAGGGCCGCCGCCATCAATACTTCGTTCTCCCACTGGCGCAGTTGGTCCAGAAGATCCACCCCTCGCGGTGGCTGGATCATGGCTTCCGCGGCCAGGGGGCTGTCCGCCAGACGGACGCCGGCAATCCACAATTCCGCATACCCCATCGTGCGGATACGCGCTTGGATGGTCAGGCCCGAAACGTCGCGCGCCACCATGAAAACGGCGGGCTGCTCTTCCATCAGGCCGACCACGCCAATAACATCGGCCAGCGGCGCGTTGATGACAAACGACTTGTCCCCGTTCAATCGGATGCCATCCTCGAGACGGGTTGCAGTGGTCGCCAGGGGATCGTTGTCGACATTCATACTGGTTTCGGAAAGCGCCAAAGCCCCCAGCCGGCGGCCTTCGATCAGCGGCTTAAGCCACTGGTCTTTCTGCCGGCCGGTCCCCCAGGCGGCGATGGCCCGACCCAGCACGCGGGTACTCATTGCGGCCATCAGCATGGCCCCCCGGGCCCTGGCCGCCAACGTTTCCGTC
>JAERRP010000170.1 GCA_016735415.1 Desulfobacterales bacterium
CAAAGAAGACTACTCAAAATACAGTTTTCCGGACCAAAGGCCACATCGTCGTAAACCGTCTCCCCGACGATCTGGGCGTCGGCATGCTGGAAGACCATCCCCACCTTGCGCCGCACAGCCTCGGTGTCCCTGCGGGTGGAGAGGCCGTCGATCAGTACCCGGCCGCTGACCGGCAGCAGCAACCCGTTAAGGTGTTTGAGCAGGGTCGTCTTGCCCGATCCGTTGGCCCCGGCCACCACCACCAGTTCGCCGCGCGCGATGGTCAGGGAAACTCTGGAAAGCCCCACCCCGCCATCGCTGTACGTAAAATCGACGTCCTGCAGATCGATCTTCGGTTTGTGAGTGCTCATAAAAACCTCAGGCTTTTTGGGGAGCGGCGGAAGACTTCGTACGAACCATGCCGCGCAGGGTGCCGATCATCATGACGGCCGCGATCATCTTGGCAATATCACCGGGCAGGAAAGGCACCATGCCGACCATCAGGCTTTGGCCCCAGGTCATGCCGGTGATCATTTTAAGCCATGACACCCCGCAGAGGTAGAGCATCAGCGTTCCGGCCACGACGGCCAGGGCATCGAAGACCTGCCGGGGTTTGCCGCCCTGCGACAGCCAGCCGATGACCACGACCGACGGCAGATAGCCCACCAGGTAGCCGCCCGTGGGACCGACAAAGCGTGCGATGCCGCCGGTTCCCCCGGCAAACACCGGCAGACCCAGGGCACCGGCCAGCAGGTAGGCACTCACGCCGGCCAATCCCCAGCGGGGCCCCAGCATCAAGCCCATCAGCATCACAAACAGATTCTGCAGTACGATGGGCACCGGGCCGATGGGAATGGCCATGAGGGCCCCCACGGCCGTTAAAGCGGCAAACAGGGAGGCCAGAACCAGTTTTTGCAGGTCAACCGAAGTTTGCATCGCATTCCTTTCGTTACTGGTGGAAGCAGTCGCCGTGAACCACCCGCTGCAGCGATCCGTCGGGCTGCTCCAATATCAGGGCGCCGGAATCGTCCACATCGCGGGCGATCCCGGAGATGGTTTCGTGGATGGTCTGGATGCGGACCGGGCGGTTCAACGTCACGGTCCGGTGTTTCCACTCCTCGATCACATCTGCCAGGCGGCCGTCCACGCGCCTTTCGAACCGATCCAGAAAGCGCGTGAGCAGCACCCGCCGTGACAGGGGTTTCCCCACCAGCTGCTTGAGGGAGACGGCCCCGGGCTCTGTCGGAGTGGGGTCGTTGTTGACGTTGAGACCAATCCCGATATTGACGAAATTAACCATGTCCCCCCGGGTTTCCATTTCCGAAAGCATGCCGGAAACTTTACGCTCTTCCACCAGCATGTCGTTGGGCCATTTGAGTCCCACCGGCAGTCCGTACTCTTCTGACAGCACCTGCCCCCAGACCACCCCGGCGGCAAACGTCACCAGAGGCCCCAGCGCGGCCGGCAGCTCGGGGCGCAGCACGACGGTAAAATAGAGGCCGCCGTCGGCCGAATGCCAGCTCCGGCGCATGCGTCCCCGCCCCTGGGTCTGGCGATCGGCCGTCACCACGGTAAATTCCGGGCATCCCTGTCGCGCCAGTGCCCGGGCCGCATTCATGGTGGAATCGATTTCGCGGTGACAGTGCATCCGGTCTTCCCGACCGGGGAATTCCCAAGGCTGCAGCACATCTTCGGTGTCTGCCAGGCAGTAACCCCGCCGGCTGGCATCGATTGGATAACCCAGGGCCTGCAGGGCCTGAACATGTTTCCAGACCGTGACCCGCGATACGCCGAGTCTGGCGCTGAGCTGTTCGCCGGAAAGGGCCTCCCGGCTTTCACGCAGCATGGTCAGCAAGTCCTGCTTTATCCTGGACAATGGCCGCTCCTTTCACCATCCGCTGATTTTTTAAGGGAATCGACGGCCGCTTTCAAACCACCGAAATGGATCGAATATGAACGGTCAGCTTTATGAATTCAGATTGTTATCGGAATTCGGCCCGGTTTCGTTAACCCATGAAAGGAAGCATGGTTAACCAATTTCAGCCTGATTGTCAACGAAGGTATAAAGTTACGGAACGATAACCCAAAAAAGGTGAGGTTGTGACCGCCCGGAGCTCCGTTTTGAAGTCCCTTTTTATTGGCTATAGGTCCGTAAAATTAAAGAGGATCATCCCCAAAAGAGTGTGATCCCGAGGGCTACGGATTCAAGGATTCGAGGGTTCAAGGGTTCGAGTGAAATGCTGAAAAATAGGGGTCCAGGTTTCAGGGGGTCGAGCGGAAGGCTGGAAAATTACAAACCTTTGAACCTTTGAACCCTGAACCCTCGAACCCTTGAACCCTCTTCTCCAAATAAATTGGAGAAGAACCATTAAGGAATATCTTTCACATCCATGAGGCGGAGATTATCGCCGCCACAGTTGGGACACGTGATCACCTGGCCCTCGGTGGGGGTTTTTACATCGATGCACTGAAGGTAGAATTCCCGGTGGCAATCCCGGCAGATATAGGCATGGGGCGAAGTTTTGCGCCCGTAGTGACAGACAACGTTCTCATCGCCTGGCTGGGAAGGGCTCAAAGGGGCCTCCTTTTGATGGGCTGGAACGGTGGATATTCGGAGCGGCGCTCAGTTCAGGTTTAAAGATAGGACCTTAAACAGCGTGCGTAAAGCCACCTTTTGCGCCCGTCCGGCGTGAAGCTAAAGCAAATCGTCCGTTGGGCCGATATCCATCTTGGAATCACGGAATCTTATTTTGAATTGGTTTAAAAGGACCGAGCATGGATGTTGTAAGCGCCGATTTTGATCCCCAACGGCTGTTCGTCAACGCAACTCAGCAGGGCCAGGCGCTCGAACAACTGGCCAACAATACCCTTTCCCAGGGGATCGAGCACTACCAGAACGGCCGCTACAACGAGGCCGCCGCAGCCTTCAAGCAGGCCGTGTCCCTGGCCCCGGCCTCCCCCTATGCCCATAATGCCGCCGATTACCTGGCCATGAGTTATCTCCAGCAGGGACGCAGCGACAAGGCCGTTGAAGCCTATGAAACCGGTATCCGCCTGGATCCGACCAGCGACACCTTCCACGTCAAGCTGGGCAAACTGCACTTCGCCGAAAATCGTTACCAGGAAGCACGCCTGTCCTACGAGAAGGCCGTCAGTCTCAATCCCAGTGCCGGCAACCGCTTTTCCCTGGGGCAGGCTTATCTCCAACTGGATGAGTTCAATCGGGCCGAAAAGGAATTCCGCCAGGTCCAGCGCCTGGAATCCGGCGAGCCGGCCGGCTACTACGGGCTGGGTCAGGCCTATGGCCGAATGGAACGTTATGACGAAGCGGTTCTGCAATTCCAGGAAGCCATCAACCGCGACGACACATTCTACAGCGCCTATGCCGAATTGGGGTAC
>JAERRP010000409.1 GCA_016735415.1 Desulfobacterales bacterium
CTGCCCATGCTGTACAGCACGTAGTCAGCATGCACCGGCACCAGGAAACGACCCTTGCGCAGCCTGCCCCGGGGTGTGCCTGCCACGGCAGGTACCGGTAGGGGTTGCCATAGGGATCGAGAAGGCCACTCATACCGATTTCGGCCAGCGAGACCGGGAAGCGGTCATTGTCCACCACGAAGAGGTCGATCTTGCGTTCGATCAACTGGATATCGGTAATGGTCCGCACCATCTGGGCTTTGTCCCGGTAGGCGATGTAGTTGGGGACCGCAATGGCCGCCAGGGTGCCGATGATGGCCACCACGATCATGATCTCGATAAGGGAAAAACCCTGCGCCCCTCCTTTGCGGATAAAGTTCTTTCCCTTTGTCATCGCTGAAAGCATATTCACCCGAATTTGGGGAAACTCAAAATTCTAATAGGGTCGATTGAAAAATTGCCGCCATATCCGCCCATCGTCCATCATACGTGCGGATTGATTGAAATCATGCCTACCCCATTAAACTGTCTTATGGTATTATTGGATAGAAGCCGATTAAACTTGAATGCCGCGTCCTTGGTGTTTAAAGTGGGCTGATCCTTTGGAACGGTCGCCATTCCCTGGCCTCCCGGCGCAGGACGTTCAACGGCGCGATCCCGATCGAACCCTTCCCCGGTTTCCCTGAAAAGCGGGCGCCTTTGGCGGCTAAAGGGATAGTGGTCCCGGCCGATAAACAAAAGTATGAATCTTTGGACTCGAATCCGCGTCGCCGGGTAACTTCGATCGCATAACAGCATTTGATTCTATTATGTTTTTCGGAAACTCTGAGCATTTCGATGTTTTTTGAAACCATTACGATTTCATCCGCGGGATCCATTACGGTTGCGGTGCTCTGCCTGCTGTTCGCCCTTTTTCAGGGGCTCGTGGCGTACAAACGGCCGGAATTTGCCTGGAACCGCTGGGGTGCCGTCCTTTCCTTTCTCACGGCCCTTTATGCCCTGGCCGTCTTTTTCCAGTACAACCTCCACGAGGGCCCCTGGACACAGCTTTGCGAGAAAGTCCAGTTCTCGGTTTTTGTCCTCCTGCTGTATGCCCTCTATCACTTTTCCTTTGCCTATTTAGCGCTTGAAAGTCGCTGGTGCTTCCGCATTCTGTCACCGCTGACCGTCATCTGTCTGGCCCTGATCTGGTTCACGGACCTGATTATCGCCCCGACTTTTGTGGCACGCAGTTTTTTATGGAACCCACGCCCCTATATCGAACCGGACCTGGGGCCGCTGGGGATTGCCTATCTGGGCCTGGTTCTCATCCAGGCCCTGGTCGTCCTTTTCATCTGGTGGCCGCACGCCCGGCGCAAGATGGCCGGAGCCCGGGCGCTGGTGGCCTGTTTCTTTGTCTGGTTCCTTCTGGGGCTGCACGATATTCTCGGCACGCTCGGCATGCCGACGGTCCAGTTTTTGATGGAATACGGCTTCCTGGGTTTTTCCTTTGCGATGATCTCCATCACGATCCGCAAGTACGTCGCGCTTTTTCAGATCGTTGAAGATAATGAGCAGGCGCTGCAAAACGCCAAAGAGCGCCTGGAGCAGCGTGTTGAAAAACGCACCGTGGCCATCGCCAGATCCAACCGGGAGCTCAAAACGGAAATCCGGGATCGTAAGCGGGTGGAGAAAACCCTGCGGGAAAGCGAAGAGAAATTCCGGGCCCTTATCACCAATATATCCGACGTCATCATGATTCTGGGTGCGGATGGCACGATTCTCTATAAAAGCCCTAACGTCACCAGGTATTTCGGTTGGGACCCCGGGGAACTCGTCGGCCGGGATGGTTTGGAACACGTTCACCCGGATGACGGCCCGCGGGTTAAAGCAGCCCTGAAGGGCCTGATGCAAAAACCGGGCGGTTCCCGCACGCTCGAATTCCGCTACCGTCACAAGAATCGGACCTATCGGTTCATTGAATTAATCGCCGTCAACATGCTGGACAACCCCAGGATCAAAGGGATCATGGGTAATTACCGTGACATTACCGACCGCATGGCATCCGAACGCGCCGGCAGGAAAAACGAACAGCGGCTTGAAAAAGCCCAGGCCATCGCCCATGTCGGCTACTGGGAATTCGACCCGGCCAGCAAGACGATCCGGGGGTCCGGGGAATGGTTGCGGATTTATGGTTTCGATCCGTCCTCCGGGGAGATCGCCCTTGATCAGGTGCGATCGATTATGGTCGCGGCCGATCGATCCAGAGCCATAAAGGCCTTGAACAATCTTATCTACAAAAATGAAGAATACGATTTCATGTTTCGCATTCGGCGGGCCGGCGACGGCCGGCTGGTCTGGCTGCACTCCCGCGCCGAACTGATCCAAAGGACGGGTGACAGGCCGCCGATCGTTTCCGGTATGATCCAGGACATCACCTCGTTCAAACAGGCTGAAGAAGAAAAAGCGCAATTGGAAAACCAGTTGCGGCACGCCCAGAAAATGGAGTCCATCGGAACCCTGGCCGGCGGCATTGCCCATGATTTCAACAATATTCTCTGGCCCATCATCGGGTTTGCCGAGATGACGGCCGCCGATCTGGAAGAAAACTCCCCGCTGCGCAGCAACCTGAACGAAATCCTGAAGGCCGCAAACCGCGCCAAAGAGATGGTCCAGCAGATCCTGACCTTCAGCCGCCGCAATAAAGACGAACAGAAACCTCTCAAAGAAAAGCCGATCATTGAAGAGTCGCTGAAACTGCTGCGTTCATCCCTGCCGGCGACGATTGAAATCCAATCCCGTTTGAACGCGGAAAGCGAATTCGTGATGGCGGATGCCACCCAGATTCACCAGTTGGTGCTCAACCTGTGCACCAATGCCTATCAGGCCATGCGGGACCGGGGCGGGGTCCTCGAAGTCAGCCTGGAGGAGGTCTTCTTCGATGGCGACGTGGCGGAGCGCCCGCATGAACTGTCGCCCGGCGCCCATGCCTGCCTGAAAATCCGGGACACCGGCCCGGGCATGGATGCGGCCACGATGGAACGCATTTTCGAACCCTATTTTACCACCAAGGGGCCCGCCGAAGGTACCGGCATGGGGCTTTCCATGGTGCATGGCATTGTGCAAAGCTACAATGGCTGCATCGATGTGGAAAGCACCGTCGGGATCGGAACCCTCTTTACCATCTACATCCCCCAGATCGCCAGCGGCGAAGAAACCTCCATTACGGAAACCACGGACTTCATTCCGGTCGGTCACGAGCGCCTCCTCCTGGTGGATGACGAACCGCAACTGCTGGAGATGCAGCGCCAGATGCTCAAGCGGCTGGGCTACGAGGTGACGGCCGTCAGCGGCAGCGTCGAGGCCCTGGATCTGTTTGGCCGGAACCCGGAAGCCTTCGACCTCATGATTACCGATCAGACCATGCCGAATCTTACCGGGGGGGAATTGGCGGCCCGGATTCTGCACATTCGCGACAACCTGCCGATTATCCTCTGCACCGGCTTCAGCGAATCGCTTTCCCCGGAAGCCGCCGCCGAAATCGGTATCCGCCACTACCTGCACAAACCCATCCCCCTGAAGGCCCTGGCCCGAACGGTGCGACTCGTTCTGAACGATGCCTACGAATCGCCCTCCCCCGGATTGACACGACACCAGCCCCTGACGCCCGGGCCGTGAAGGCGGCCCGACGGCACCACCTCCATCCTGACCCGTCAAAATGCCGGCCGGGGGCCTGTCCGCAGCCCCGAAACATCGGCGGCCGGCCGACAAAATAAGACCCAACCCCGGAACGCACGCTACGGGAACCCTGGTCCCCGGGCGTTAAAATGTTACTGCCTGATATTTACATTATATTTACATTTATATTGACATTACACCGTGCAATCCCTATGAGTAAGCCATGGAGAATCCATCAACGACGACCGGGGGCCCGCTGCCACCGGAGCTTACCGCCAAACAGCAGCGCCTGCTGACTTACCTCGAAGGGGAGATCCATCGCCGGGGGCGAACCCCCAGCCTGCGGGAAGCGGCCGGTGCATTATGTATGTTTGTATCATTCTAAGTAACAACACACAAAACATTGCTTATTATGT
>JAERRP010000169.1 GCA_016735415.1 Desulfobacterales bacterium
GCAATGTTGTTGCCAAAGATTCTGGTGTTGTCACAACAATTAAAGTCCCAGGAAAATAACGGGCGGTATGATTTCCCATTGAATGCCGTAGTGGTAGAACCGCCACAGGAGACCGGCCTCGGGTTCCATCAACCCGGCCAGGGGTAGATTGGCCAGCAGAATGCCGAAGCCGATGGGCAGCAGGAGGAGCGGTTCGTATTGTCGGGCGATGGCGAGATAGATCAGACTGCATCCGATCAGCCACATCAGCAGCATGCCCGGGGTGAGGTGGAACACCCCCGTGGTCTGGAAGAGGGCCAGCAGGTCATTTGCCATGGGACTCGCCTTTCGACAGCGCCTTCGCCACCAGTCGGGTCAGGCGGATAGCGATATACAGGAGTGTCATGCCGATGAATACACCGCCCAATCCGGCTGTGAATACTTGCAGAACGTCTTTCATGGAGCATCTCCGGTGGATGATGCGGCCGCCGTGTCCAGCGGCCATGATCCTTTTTCTTCCAGCACGCCGCGCAGGGTCTTCAGGGCGGTATTGGTCGCCGGGATCCCCCCGTACACAGCAGTCTGGAAAATGGTTTCGGCAATGTCTCCCACGCTGCAGCCCACATTCAAGGCGGCCTGGATGTGCAGCTTCAATTCATCCGGACGTCCCAGCACGGTCAGTGCCGCCACGGTGATAAGCTGGCGGGTGGGGTGGGGCAGTTTTTCGCGGGCGTACATTTTACCCGTAATAAAGAGGGATAAATCCCGGGCCAGTTCAGGATCGAAGGCTTTCCAGAGCGCGTAGGGCTTTTCATTTTCGACTCCCTGAAAGTATAGCGCCGCCGTACGCTTGGTCTTCTCGGCGAGTGTTTCATCCATCTTCGTTTTCCAATCTTAAATGTGATTGATGCCCGCATGTTTTTGGCAGCCTGAAAGCAAACCCGATATCAGACAGCACCTCCCTCATACACCGAAGCCGGAGGGAAGCGTCATTCGTTCAAGATACGGCGTACAAGCGCTGAGAAGTGAGGCGTACTCAATGTACGCCGCAACGCCGAAGCGCGCAGTATAACGCAGATATTGGACGAATGCTTCTCCCGCTATCGGTTGGCTTTGCGGTAGCCGAGCTGATCCAACGCAATGATCCACTTGCAGATGTTGGAGGAACCCTCCACCATGGTGTAGGTGGGGGCATCCCGGTACAGCCGGGCCACCGGGTATTCGGTGGAATAGCCGTAGGCCCCCAATATCCGCATGGCATAATTGGCGCATTTGATCGCGGTTTCGCCGGCCAGATATTTGGCCATGGCCACGTCCAGCCCATTGTTGAGCCGACCCTGGTCCTTGGCCCAGGCGGCTTTGTAGACCAGAAGCCGGGAGGCCTCGATTTCCGTGGCCATCTGCGCGATCATATCCTGATTCATTTGAAATTGGCCGATCGGTTTTCCGAACTGCTTGCGTTCATTGCAGTACTTCAGAACGATTTCAAGACAGGCCTGGGCGACCCCCACGGCGCCGGCCGCGGCCGACAGGCGGGTCTGGTTGAGGGACCCGAAAAGAATCCTGGCCCCGTCCCCCGGTTGGCCGATGATGTTCTCCCCGGGAACGCGCGTGTTACTGAGAAAAATCTCGCCGGTCGGGGAGGCATGGGAGCCCATCTTTTCCAGCGTCGTGGTTTTGACGCCGTTGAAGTTCTTGAGCTCCACCACGAAGGCGGACAGGCCCTTGGCCCCCCGGGATTTGTCCGTGTAGGCATAGTAAACGACGACGTCGCCCATGGGCGCATTCGAAATCCAGGTCTTGGAACCGTTCAACAGCCAGTGGTCGCCCTTGTCTTCGGCCGTGGAATCCATGGCCATGACATCGGAGCCGGCATCGGGTTCGGTGATGCCGAAACCGCCAATATACTCGGCCCGGACCAGTTTGGAGACGTATTTTTCACTCAAGGCTTCACTGCCGTAATGGTAGATCGTGTAGGCGCACCCCAGGGTCTGCATGTTGATCTGCACCCGCAGCGAACTCGAGACCCTTGCAATCTCCTCGGTAACGATCATGGCCGAGAGCCAGCCCATGTCTTCGCCGTCGTATTTTTCGGGAATCACGGTGCCGAAGAGGCCTAACTCTGCCATGGGGAGAATGGCTTCCGTATAGGGATAGTGGTGCTGTTCATCCCATGCGTCCACGTACGGGGCGATTTGCTTGTGGGCGAATTCCCTGACCGCCTTTCTCAGCATTTCCAAGTCTTTGGACAGTGCAAAATCCACGGTTGTCTCTCTGTGGTTAGAAAATAGGTTGTGCGGCTGCCGAAATATTGAAACCCATATATGCGCAAGCGTTGATTCAAGCCGTGGCGCGTTCCACAACCGCCATGGCCATTTCGTGGACCCTGGCTTTGAATCGCAGACCCAGGGCTGTTTTGAGCATGGCCATGCTGAGGACGGCTTAACGCCCGGCCATAACAGCCAGGGCTGCCAGGGCCCAATCCTGTGGTTTGATGCTCAGTTTCTTAAAGTCGAGATCGACGATGACGGCGCGGCTATCCGGGATCTCGACCCCCCGGGCCCGGATCACCAGAGCGTCTTCCGGAAGATCGGCCAACATCTTTTCGCGGCGGGCCACGCCCTCCCGGGCCAGGGCCACGACGATATCGGGGCGATCGATGCCGGTAAAGCCGATTTCATCCCGGGCCAGAATAATTTCACTCACCGAATGGCCCCGCAGCACGGTGATCGGGTAATCGTTTTTCTGAGAGGCCTGCAGACCGGCTGAGGCTCCGGCCAGACAAAGGAGTTCGCCGGCCGTGACCACGCGTTGACCCGCGCGGCCCAGCAGCACGATTTCCCGGCGGTCTTCCGTTGGCGGCCGGTGCTGGTTTTCGATGCGCAGCGGCGGTGGTGCCGGCGTTATCCGGGCGGCTTCCTCCCGGTAGTGCTCCCCATATTCCCGGCGGCTGTTTTGCGTCCTGAAATGATCGAGGGCCGGCATTTGTTCCAGGGCGGTCTTGATCGTGGCCGGGGTCAGCTTGTTTCGTCGCGTATAGCGCCCCGGACAAACCCCCTGGATATCCACCACCGAAAAGCCCTTGAAGCGGATGGCCGTTTCCATATTTTCAGCCAGCTCAGCGGCATAGGCCGATAAACGGGAGAGAAATCCCGCACCGGCGGCCCCTGCGACCTGGCAGATGTCGATGGGCTTTTCGAGCCGATTCAAAAAGCCGGAACCGACCCGGGCTTCCGGCGGGGTGGTGGAGGAACACTGGCCGCCGGTCATGCCGTAGTTGAAGTTGTTCAACACCAGCAGGGTCAGGTCGATATTGCGGCGGCAGGTGCTGAGCACATGGGCGCCGCCGATCCCCAGGCCGCCGTCGCCCATGGTGACGATGACATTCAACTCCGGCCGCGCCAGTTTAAGACCGGTGGCGTATGTCAGGGCGCGCCCGTGCAGGCCGTGGAAGGCATGCGTATGGAAAAAAGTGTCGAACAGACCCGAGCACCCGATATCCGAAACGATAACGACCTGGTCGCCGGTCAGGCCCATGCGCTGCAGCGTCCGGTCAAGCGCCGCGACCACGCGTTCATGGGCGCATCCCGGGCAGAATACCGGCGGACGATTCCGGTTGAGCAGACTACCCATGGGTGATGACCTCCTGAATACGGGCCGGTTTGATCAATTCGCCGTTCATCTGGCCGTAAAACGTGATTTTCCGGGGGGCCAGGACGCGCTGTAGTTCGCGTACGTACTGGCCCAGATTCATTTCGATCACCACGATGCGTTCATACGGATCGGCCTTGGCGCGCAACAGTTTTTCGGGGATGGGCCAGAGGGTTTTCAAAACCAGCAGCGATACGCGCCGGCCGGCTTTGTTAAGATTGGCCACCGCCGTTTTTGCTGCCCGGGCGGTCACACCGTAAGTGATAACAAGTGTCCCGGCGCCGGGCGTTTCCCACTCATCGTAATAGGTGAAGTCTTGCGCGTTGGACATGATCTTGCGTTCGCGTCGCTCCTGGCTGGCCGCGATCACCTCCGGGTCGGTGGTGATGTAGCCGTCCGGGCCATGGGTGGAGGATGTCTGCCGTACGATACGGCCGCCGCCGATGGGGAGAAAGGCCGGCACCGGATGATCGGCACTCCCGGCGAACGGCTGAAAGGGCGAGTCGGGATCGGCTGCCGGTCGCGTCTCGATCGCCGGCAGGGCCAGCCCGTCCAGGTCGACCGTCTCCCGGGTCATGGCAATTTCTTTGTTCGTGGCCACAAAGACCGGGCAGCGGTATCGCTCGGCAAGGTTGAAGGCCTGGATGGTCAGCAGGATGCAATCCCGGACATCCACCGGGGCCAGAACGATCACCGGAAGACCGCCGCTGTTGCCCCACTGCAGAAACTGGATATCGCCATCGGCCCCTTTGGTGGCGGAACCGGTTGAGGGTCCCAGGCGCTGTACATCCACGATCACGATCGGGATTTCGCTGCCGATGGCAAAGGATATCTGTTCGCTGTAAAGGCTGATGCCCGGACCCGAAGTGGCGGTCATGGCTTTAAGGCCTGCCATCGAAGCCCCCAGACAGAAGCCGATCGAGGCAATTTCGTCTTCGCCCTGGAGGCAGATGCCGCCTGCGGGCGGCAGTCGGCGCAGCATGGCGTTGTAAATAGTGGTCGCCGGGGTAATGGGGTAGCCGGCGAAAAACAGGCAGCCGGCCTTCTGGGCCCCCCAGGCGATGGCTTCGTTGCCTTCCATCAGCGTCAGCGCCATTGCGCTTCTCCATCGTTGCGCAGGTTGTTGTGGTTGCGTATCAGGCTGAACGTTTTGACGGATTCGGAAAAAGCCCGATAGCGGCGTTACGCGTATCCCTCGCCACGGCGGCGTACGACAAGTACGCCTTATTTCTCGGAATCCGCAAGCCTTGCTCTCGAACTTTTTACGAATCCGTCCTTTTTGAGGTGCCCTCGTTTCCGTGGTCTGGATGACGTTTCATGCCTGTGCAGCCTCACAGTCCGGCCAGATCCTTTTCCGCCGTTATTTTCGCCAGGCCCTGCAAGACGTGCTGCCTCACCCTTTGGATATGCCGGGAGAGGGTGCGCCGGGCGGCCTTGAGGTCCCGGGCCGCGATGCATTCGTAGAGTTCCTGGTGGTCGGTATCCGCCGCTTCCATCGAGGTGGAGAACAGCATATTGCCGCTGTATTTCAAATAGAGGAGATCGAACAGATCGGCCAGAATCTTGCCCTGAACCCGGTTTCCGGACAGCGCTGCCAGGGTCAGATGAAAGGCCATGTCCTTTTTCAATCGATCGGAGAGGTACAACTCGCGGGAGGCCTCGAGATGGGCCTCAAGAGACAGCCGCAATTTTTTAAGACCGGCATCGTCGATGTGTTTGATGATCGCAGCCAGCAGGGACAGTTCGATCAGTTCGCGGGTCTGATAGACTTCTTCCACTTCCCGGCGATCGATGAGGGCCGTAAAATAGCCCCGGTTGGGTTCATGGCGCACCAGTTGCTTGAATTCCAGCCATTTGAGGGCCTGAATGATCGGGGTCTGGCTCATGCCAAGACGTTCCGAAAGGTCCCGATAAGAGATTTTCTGCCCGGCGGTCAGTTCGTTGTGGAGCATCATGTTGCGGATGCCCCGGTAGGCTTTGCGGGTGTGGTCGCCGCCGCTTCTTTTTTTTACGGGCTTTGAGGTTCGGTTCGGCATCGGGTGTGCTCGATCAGAATATCATCAAAAATTTGATTAAATATTTGATTGCATTGTCAGGTGGCCATGTCAAGCACAAATTGGTGGAGGGGCGTTTGACGCCATGCAGGGTTTTGGACGGAAGCGATCGAGGCGCCGGCGCTGATGTCCGCGAAGAGACCCCCGCAGACGGCCGTCATCTTGGCCGTGGCCGGACCGGAAACACCGGTGTGCGTGTGTTTATTCGCCCAGGTGGTCGATAAGCCGGCCGCTTGTGAGGCGCAGGTACTGGCTCATCTGCTTGGCAATTTTGAGCGCCAGGATGAGGCCGATACCGGGCAGGGCCTTGTTGAGGGCCTCGAAATGGGCGGCGGTCATGACGAGTAAAGTGGCTTCGGTGGCCGCCACGGCCGAGGCCGATCGCGGCTCGCCGTCGATCAGACTCATTTCACCGATGGTTTTCCCCGGCCCCAGGGTGGTAATTTTTTTTGGGGTGTGGTTGGAGTCGAATTTGATAACGTCCACATGGCCGCGGGCGATCAGGACCAGGTAAACTCTCTTTTCGCCTTCCGCGAAAAGGACCGTTTTGCGCGCGACCTTATACACATCCATGTAGCGCGCCATCTTCTTGATTTGCTCGAAGCTGAAGGCCTTGCCCCAGGCCGTGGCCTCGATCAATTCACTCTTTTCAAAAACCGGCAGCGGGACTTTGGGTTCGGTCAGAAGGCCCGGGGCCTGGAGAATTATATCAGCCGAAGACATGGTGTAGATCCGCCATTGGTTGGCCGAGCCGACAAAACCAGCCGTCGGTTCGCTTTGCGTTGGACGTTCCTCCCTGTCGGGACTCTTAATCAGTAAGGTATTTTTCGGTAAAAATAAAGGTCAAACTGGTATTAAGTTATTGGTAATAATTTTCTTAATCTGTCTAAGAATGGGAAGTGTTTTCGTTAATTAAAACGATTACAGAAACGATTCTCGTATATTTGAATGGCGGGAAAATATAAAATATATAGAAATTATAAGTGGTTAAGTATTTTTTGGCGATAAGGAGAAGTCTGGCATTATTTATGCTTGTGTATTCCCCAAAATTGCCAATGGTCATTTTGCTTCATACTACTAATTACACTAAAACGCTACGGAGGAGGTTGTTATGTTTCGGAAATCGGCAGGCATCTGTTTTTTACTAATTTTATTGGCCTTATTCGTTATTCCCGGTAATTCCCATGCTATCCAATTCGGGGGAGAAGCTTGGTTAGCGAACCATGTCGATACGAGTGAGTATTACCTTTTGATAAACGGCGCCGGTCTGACTATCGATCCGGGTACGGTAAAGTTGAAAGGCTTTAAGTTCAAATCTTCACCCGTTGAGCGTGATTTCTCCCAATTGACCCAACAAGCAGGCAACGATGGTATTGCCTTTTTTGAGATCGATAATAGTAAGAAAAAGTTTCGTAGATGGGCAAAAAAGGCTTCGAAAAAAGCCAGAAAGCTCACGAAGAAAGATCAACTATCGGAAGAAGGTCAAGGCGCGTGGATAGATGAATATATGAACGCGAAGCTTGCAGGCAAAGTGTTCAAACTTAAATTTAAAGATGCGGCCGGCGAAAAATATAAAGCGAAAATAGCATTTGCAACGTTCGAGAACCCCCCTCTCCCCGAATCCTCCGTTGATATACCGGGACCAGATCCCGTTGTACCGGAAACTGGCAGCACATCCATCCCCGAACCCGCCACCCTGATCCTGCTGGGTGCCGGAATGTTAGGGCTTGGTGTTCTCAGGCGATTTAAAAGCTAAACGCTTTCCGGTTCAACCGTATTATAGAGGCAAAGCCATTTTGGCTTTGCCTCTTGTTTTTCCTGCCCACATCCGCGCCCCAAATACTTGCCTCTATTTAAGGGTAGCCATTCGATTTCATAAATATCGGAAAAAAAATTACCTATAAGTTGGAAAAGTTTTCGCTAGTTCGAATGCCTGCAGAAGGAAAATTTTTTATATGAGCCGTGGGACTATTTGAAAATTATAATAAATATCAATTGTTTTGCTGTCT
>JAERRP010000299.1 GCA_016735415.1 Desulfobacterales bacterium
GTGGTGTCCAGGTTTTTGATGACAGCGGCAGCCAGGCTCGAACGATGGTAGGGCCCAAACTTGACGCTGCCGAGTTGCACCAGGCCGGCATCGATTTTGTGGCCACCGGCCGTCATCAAGCGGGTTCGATAGCCGGAAGGCAGCGCCAGGCGATCGGCGATATTTTTATGGAGCGTCATGATCGAGGCCCCGGTATCCAGCAGCAGCAGCACCTCGATTTCTCGATTCTTGTAACCGATGGTAACCGGCACTAAAACATGATTCCCGTGGATTACAACCGGGGTCGTTTTTTGGGGGCGGGCGGGCGGTTTCCGCGCCCGGTTGAAAGATTCGATCTCATCGTCAATTGACCCGGCCAAGCCTTCCCCGAGATAATGTCGATGCCGGTGATCAATTTGAAGGTAGGCGCCCTCAGAATCTTCCCGCAACGTATAACTTCCTGTCTGCCCGACCTGGAAATCGGCGCGGTCCTCAGGGGCCACATACCAGCCACCGTGCTGGTCGGTTTCAAGGTAAACGCCCCCTTCGTCCTGGTAAACGCGATATCGCCCTCCGGCGGAAGCAAAGGACGGCAGTGCGACCAAAACAATCAGCAGACTCAATTCGATCGATAGTTGAATAAGCTTCAACGTCGTTATCCTAACGAAGTAATTCGGCCATCATGCAACGGTTTGTCGTTGTACCGGATTAGCCGGAGGTGGCCGTTGCTGGCCGACACGAAAGCATTGATTGCCGGTGTATCCAAATGCCTGGTTTTCGCAACGATGAGGTTTATGGGATCCTCGACATGGTGAATCAGCAGTCCCAGGAAGGTTACAAATTGGTCATCGATCGGCTCGCGGTAGGTGACCATGAAGCGTTTGGAATTGCGCGCATCGAAGGCGCCCGCCACCCAGGCGTTCTTCGGTGGTTTGCGGCGGTCAAGGACAATCCCGGATGATGCCGTCAGGTGGCCACCGGGGTCGGCTTCATTGATTTCGATGGGGTAGTGAAAAAAGTGCATCATTTTTCCGCGCTTGACATTGGCGGCGGACTTGGACCGCGCGAATAAATCTTTGAGTGCCTCGGCAGCCAGGGGTTTCCGGGTTGCGATACCATAGCTTTCCAAAAGGCGGTTAACGCTCGGCATCGCCAGTTTGACTTCATAAAGCGTCTCGATCAGATCGAGGATGAACCGGTTGGTCCACAAGGCCAGATCGAAACCGAATTCCAGGGGACTGCGGCTAAACAGAATTTCTTTAACCATCGCTTTTTGGATGGTATTGAGTTTGGACGGGCGCCCCACCGTATTTTTCGATTGCAGCGCGACCAGGCCGCCTTCCCGAAAGAGTTGATGCCAATGCTTGATGAGGTCGCGGCGGCACCCCAGAACATGCGCGACTTCGTCAGCATTCTGCCACTCATCCATCAGTTTGGCCGCCAACAGCCGAATCTGGCTTCTTTTCTTTTCGTTAAATTTTTTTATATTCAAAACAACTTCCTATTTGTAATGTCGCCGTAAGCCGTACCGTTATGCACGCTGACCGGGGCCATCAGAATGACTTCGCGCAGGCCTTTTTCAGGCGCCATGTGCAGCGATTGCGTCAGGCGTTGCGATTTACCGATTTCCGCGTTTTGCCCGTAAAGATCGGTCATGATGGTCACCTTGCATTTCCTCCTCAGGGAAGAACATTATCCCTTGTGGAACATGTCCTGGTATTGCGCCACGTCGCGGCCGATCAGCAGCGTGATTTTG
Organism: Desulfobacterales bacterium; assembly: GCA_016735415.1. The sequence continues at coordinate 1,736 of JAERRP010000299.1, forward strand.
ATCCGGCTGTTTCGAATGGCCACGGTTTTCTTCATTTCCTGGTAACCGGGAATCGCTTTGGCCACCTCCCAGGCTTCGTGCAGATAACCCTCGGGAAAATACAACACCGTGTGGCGATGGTTGAAATGATCGGCGTTGGCGGCATGCCCAACAGGAAACCCGCGCCGCGCCAAATAACGGCCAATCCTTCCGGCCATTCCATTCACGCCGTTGCCGTTGACCACCTTTACATAAGGCCCTTGCGCATCCGCAATTTTTTCGTCCAGCTGTCTTGGGACTTGCAGCCGGGTGCTGATGCTGGCGGCCTTCAGCGGAGAATCGTCCGGTCGCACGCCAGGTGAGGGTAGTGCCAGAACGGAGGGGGAGACTGGATTTACCGCAGGTTGCGCCCGGACCCGCAGCACCGGTTTAACCGTGAACCGGAACCCGTTGCGCTGTGAACCGGCGGTTTGTACGATGACGACCCTGCTTTTTTCTTTCGGCTTGTCCGAGCCATCGTTGGGGGAGGCATGCACGATTTGGCGTAAATCATCGGAGAGCTTAATAGTGTACCCCGTGGCGATTTTAACCAGGGTCGAAACGACATTGAAGGGTTTGACGGGACGGGCGGGCTCTTCCGATATATCGGCAACGCGGCGCAGGGTCCCCGTGGTCCCCGTTGGTTCCGGCGACGTCGTGGTCGCAACTGAAACGGTCTCCTGTTTTTCCTGTGCCGGCGGGGACTCATTTTGACGATCGGCCTGTTCAGGGATATCCTTAGCCGATGGGTTCTTCGAACCGGCTGCGGGCGTCAGGGTGATCATGCGATTCTCCGAAAAACCATGATGGGTGGTCTCCCTAGACGCAATTTTTTGTGGCCCCTGCGGCAATTGATCAGCGATTTTCCGATCCGGCGATGCAATGGTCTTCGGCGCAATTTGATCTTGGGGGGTGGTGTCGTTTGGTGTTTCGATCGTTTCCGTTTGGACCGCGGCCACGGGTGTTTCTTCGACCACCGGCGGTATGTCGGCCGGCAGTTGCGCCTTCGCCAGCAGGAGATTATTGCGATAGCGGGGATTGTCTGCGTTCTGGGCCAGGGCCTTTTGGTAATAGGCGGCCGCTTCTTCGGGATGCCCCTGGAGCATGGCGGAATAACCCAGGTTGTTCCAGACGTAATCCAGTTGGCCGTCGATTTTCAGGGCGCGCAGATAAGCCTTTTGGGCGGCCGCGTAGTTTTCCAGGTTGTCGAGGGAAACCCCGACGGCATTGTAGGCCCGGGCATGGCGCGGATCGATGGCGATGACCTTCTTGAACTCTTCGATCGCCCAATGGTGCTTGCCACGCTTCTGGTAGTGAACGGCCAGACGATAGACACTTTCGGCATTGCCCTTGATAGGCCGCAGCGTTCCGGTGAAGGCCTCGATGTCATTTTCGGACGGTGTCCGGTCCGTCTTGAAGGTGGCGGACAGGTCGCTCCACAGGGCGCAGCCAGGGATCAGAAAGGCGCACATCATCAACACGATCAGCCGGACGGAGAGCCTTTTGCGATTTCTTACGTTTTGCATAACTTCCCCACCCCTTCCGTTGCAC
>JAERRP010000456.1 GCA_016735415.1 Desulfobacterales bacterium
ACATCCCAGTCCACAATGAGCACGCGGCGGGCCTTCAGCTTGCGACGGGCAAACACAGCGCCGACGGCCACATTGTTAAAAAGGCAAAACCCCATGGCGCGGGCGACTTCGGCATGGTGGCCCGGCGGTCGGGCCAGGGCGATGGCATTGGCCATTCGTCCTTCCCACACTTCGCGAATGGCCTGAAGCAGGCCCCCGGCGGCCAGGCGCGCCACCCGATAGGATTGCGACGAGACCGGCGTGTCGGCCGTGAGGGATGAAAAAGGCCGTACGGCTGTGGCTGCAATTCTCTCGATGTAACCGCGGGCATGGATCAGCGCCAGTTGATCGACGGTACAGGGTCGGGGCGTAAGTAAACAGCAACGCTGTACATATTCACATGTCTCCAGCATGGTGTAGACCGCTTCGAGGCGTCCGGCATTTTCAGGATGGCTTTCACCGGTCTCATGCTTCAGATACCGCGGGTCCATGACAATCCCGGTCTTAGGGGGATTTGAATGTGTCGGCATCCGTGCGTTTTCCTTTGAATCGGTTCAGGAACACAAAAAATAACTTCACACTATTTTTAGGCTAGCCCTGATTCGTCATGGTCGGCACCGTCAGGACGGCGCAGGGGGCCTTCCGCAGGGCCGCCTCGGTGGTCGATCCGATCAGAAATTGCTGGAGCCGCCGATGGGGCCTAACGCCGACCACCAGTAAATCCGCCTGCTGATCGCGAAGATAAGGAGGAAGGACCTCCGCGGCCGGTCCGGGCTGCAGATCGATGGTCACGGCGGCGGCGTCGAATCCGGCGGCGGCCATCATCTTCGCCATGTTATCGTGAAGCCGGTGCTGCAGGGCCGCCTGGACCTCGCCGTAAGGGCCATCGGTGGGCTCCAGCATGTCGGCCATCACCGGCAGTTCCATGGCATGCAGCAGGTGAAGGACGGCGTCGAACCGACGGGCCCAAACGGCGGCCAGCCCGAGCGCGGGGACGGGCGTGGTGGCCGAATCACAGGCCACCACGACTTTCTTGAAGTCAAGATGGCCGCTGGATTCTTCGGCGCTCAACCGCACCACCAGCAAAGGCTGTTCGAGCTGACGGGCCATCCGTTCGACCACGGTGTCGAGCAATATCCGCTGGAACCCGGAAAGACCGTGGCCGGCCGCCATCACCAGATCGGTTGGTGTTTTTCGAGTGAATGCGACCAGGGCTTCCACCGGGTCCCCCGCCGCAACTTTACAATCGTAAACCCTGTCAAAGGGTGCGGACAGTTCTTTCAAACGCCGATAGGCTGCTTTCAGCGGAGCTTCCCGCGGCCCGCCACGTTCAAAAATGGCGGTTCCGGGAAAGCGGTCATGGGAAGCATTGACGGCATGAAAGACCGACAGGCGGGCATCGAAAATCCGGGCCAGATGATTACCCCAGCGCAAAATTTTCTCGGTATGGATGGAAAAATCCACCGCACAGACAATGTGTTGCGGTTCGAACAGCATGCCGTCCCCCGTAAGGTACGAGAAGGAAGCATTTCCCTGGGGTCATCCCGGACAAGTCAGATCAGGCGAGCAAGCGGCGCAGTCAATAACAGCGCGAGGACATTGCGAAGTGCGTCCGCTAGGATGATTATAAGAAGGATCGAACCGGTGTGTCAAGCCTGCTGAGGCCGGATTAGGGTTCGTGCTCCAGGCCTGCCCGAGAGCGCGACCTTGTGGGTTGTGACCGCTGATGCAACGCCGTACACAGGCTCAAAGACAGGCATGATCGTGTATAATTTTTTCGCGAACCCTAAAGGAACCGGACCATCAAAAAAACGCCCAGCATGGCGAATGCCAGTGCCAGTTTGGCGGCGGCGCCCAGGGCCAGCCCGATGGTGGCCCCTATACCGGCCCGGCCCGCCGCCTGCAGATCCCGACGCACCGACAACTCGCCGATCACAGCACCGGCAAAGGGGCCGATGATGACACCCCCAAGACCGAAGAAGAGGCCCACCACCACGCCGAGAGTCGAGCAGAATCCGGCCCGGTGCGAGGCCCCGAAACGTTTGGCACCAAAAGCACTGGCCGCGAAATCCACCCCATAGGTCAACAGCGCCATCCCCCCCAGCAGGACCAGTGTCCCGGTTCCGACGTGCGCAAAGTCTTCGGCCCAGGCCGCCATGAAGAGCCCGGCAAACAAAAGAGGGGATCCCGGCAGGATCGGAAAAACCAGTCCGGCCATGCCCACCACTACAAACACGAACGCAATTATCCAAAGCGCAATTTCAGCCGCCATCGTCGATTCCACTATCCATTCCACGCTCGAAGTGACCGCCAAACTCATAGCTGGCCCGCCTTCGGGTTTCGATAGCACACACCCCCGGCAGCCGTCCAATCGCTGAAGACCAGGGGCGCACCATATAAAAACCCGACGTCGCACTGCGACGCCGGGCCATATTATCCTGTCGGGGACAGGGCGATGATTACTTGGCCGCTTTACGCGCCTCCGCCAGCCAGCCATTCCACTTATCCGTATTTTTGGCGATCCACTCGTCCACGTGGCGTTCGATGTCCTTCTGTGATTTTTCCCCTGCGTTCATGCGGTCTTCGGCCGGTTTCTGCGATTCTTTGGGGATGATCTTGGGGACATTGATCCACATGACGTCCTTGCCCGGTTTCAGCTTGAAGATCGTCCAGTGACTTGATATTGAATTTTTCCACATCCCGTTTGGATACCAGATACCCTTGCAGGCCGCCGGCTTTGATGACGTAACCGTACACGTCGGCATCGTCGTAAAATCCTTTGGTGCGAAGCTCCACGATAACGCTGTCACTGATCGTGCTGCTCGGATTGGATATGGATTCGTTCGTCATCGTCATCGTAATTATATCGTATCCTATGTTTTACCAAATAAATATATTTTGTATTCAAAGTACATAATCGGTCTATTATATTTTGTATCGGAGCAATAAA
>JAERRP010000868.1 GCA_016735415.1 Desulfobacterales bacterium
CCTGCGGCCTCCCGCCATGCGGGCGGAGACTCCGCCATTTTTAGAATTGCGGCGCCCGGCCGGCTGAAAGGATGTGTCTAGATGGTCATGATGGTGGTGCCGCTGTTGCCCATCAGTCCGTAGGTCTGGGCCATGGCAACTTTCGGATTCGCCACCTGTCGCTCGCCGCATCTTCCTCTGAGTTGATTCGCGCATTCGATGACCTGCCAGAGCGCTTGAGCTGAAAGGGCCTCACCATGTGAGGAAAATCCACCACTTGGGTTTACGGGCATTTTTCCACCGATTTGGGTCTCACCGTCTCGCAGCATCTTATCCGCTTCGCCCTCTTTACAGAACCCGCATGTTTCCAGATACACTAGGTAATGCCAGGAGCTATTGTCCGGCAGTTCCAGCACATCGATATCCTCGGGACCCATACCGGATTTTTCATAGGCCTGTCGGGAAGCCGAGTAGCTCTCACTTAGCATGGGGGCTTCAGCAACGGCCGGGCAGGAGAGAGCGGAAATACGGATTGTCGGGTCACCATACATGGCGCTTCCCATGGTGGTGGCGTTAATCTTCACCGGCTTGTCGGCTTTACGGATCAATTCCTTGTCGGCTGTAACAATAACAGCCGCAGCACCGGTACTCACCGGGCAAATCTCATACAGCCTCAGAGGATCACAAACATAGACAGAGTTCATTACCTCTTCCAGGCTGTAAGCCTTTTTAAACCGAGCGTCCGGATTCTTGGAACCATACTCACTCATCAGGACCTTAACCGATGCCAAATCCTCTTCGGTGGTGTCGTATTTATCCATCCTTTTCCTGCATTCCAGCGCCCAGTAAATCGGGTTAGGCAGACCACCCATTTTCCATCTGATCACGTCCCTGTCCTGAACCGCATTGTCTGATTTGGCGGTCAGAAAACCTTTCGGAGATACGTCGGCACCAAAGGCCAGAGCCGTATCGGTCTCGCCGGCAGCGATACTGTTATATGCCATTCTAATAGCGGCAGATCCGGTCGCGCAGGCGTTGTATACGTTTACCACCGGAATGCCGGTTTCGCCAAAAATGGACTCCAGATATTGACCGGAAAGGTGGCCGGCATTGCCGCCATAAATAAAAATCCCGGCCATGATGGCCTGAATTTTTTGCCATTCTATGTCAGCGTCTTTCAGAGCGCCGTCAACCGCCACAGCCGCGAAATCGGCGAATACCTGCTCAGAGAAACCCATCCAGGGGTGGATCCCGGTTCCAATAATATATACATCTCTCATGGTAATAATCCCTTCTTATGGTGATCTTAAAATCGGTTATTGAACAGCTCGAAACGCCCAGGTCACCACTTGCTGTTTTTCCTCGTTGGTATACATTTCAAGAATGGTTGTTTCCATTGCCATCCCCAGCTTAAGAGATTTCAGATCGGTATCTGTGATGATGCCGGCAACCTGAATTTTTTCGTCTTCAAACTCGACCAGACCGATACCGTAAGGGGCAATCTTTTTCTCGGTTTTAAATGGTGCGGGACAGGGATAATATTGAATGGTGTAACTCGCCAGTTTGCCTTTTTGGGGAAGCAAGACATCTTCCACCCCCTCTCTTGAGCAGCCGGGGCGATGTTGATAATGCTCCTTCGGAAAGAAGTAAGTTCCGCAAGTGTTACATTTTGCGCTCATTAACCTGACTTCGCCAGTCGACCAGTCTACTAAATTCGGTATCCGCGCTACCTTATTTGCCATGTTTTCCATTGTCATATAACTCCTAGCTGATATCCTAAATAATAAAAAAATGCTGCTAACGGCCGACAAACCTCGGCGCCCTTTTTTCAAGGAAAGCATTGACACCTTCCACCTTGTCTTCCAGGGTCAGGGCCAAGGCATACATTTCGTACTCGTATTTCAAACCGCTTTCCAAAGTGGACTGCATGCCATAGTTGACGGCCTGTTTGGACAATTTAAGGGCGGCGGCGCTTTTAGCGGCAATCTTTTTGGCAATCTCTTTGGCCGTGGGCATCAACTCGTCCATGGGTACCACCCGGTTGACCAGACCGATCCGGTCAGCCTCATCCGCCCTGATGATATCCCCTGTGAAAATCAACTCTTTGGCCCGGCAGGCACCGATCAGGCGCTGCAGACGCTGGGTCCCGCCGCCGCCGGGGATGATGCCGATATTGATCTCGGTCTGGCCGAACTTGGCCTTTTCCGATGCGATGATGATGTCGCAGCCCATGGCGATCTCGCAGCCACCGCCCAGGCAGAATCCGTTGACCGCAGCGATGACGGGCTTTCCCAACTTCTCCACCATTTCACCCAGGCGCTTGATGTTATGGGCGGCGAACGGGGTGGTCCTGTTGAACTCCTTGATATCGGAACCCGCCACGAAGGCTTTGCCCGAACCGGTGAGGATCAGCACCTTGATCTCATCGTCCGTGGCTACATCTTCGATGGCCTGGGCGAATTCAGCCCGGGTCTGGTTGTTCAAGGCATTCATCGCCTCGGGACGGTTGAAGGTGATGACGGCGATATTTTCTTCTTTTTCGAAAATGATGTTTTCGAAAGGCATTCGCTTCCCCCCTCAGGCTGATAATTTTTGTTGGCGGATACCGTACGCGCACAATTTGCTTAAGGCTTTTACCCCGGAGATCAAAGAAGGGAACACGGGCAGGTCTTTTCCCAACTCATCCATTATAACGTTTTTGTATCGATTGTATCCTACAATCATGCAGACGACCACTGGCTTTCCAACCTCCTGAACGATTTTCTGAATGATTTTTTTCTGAACAGCTTCCCGGGTATATTCGAAACCGGCCAGAATTAATACCGCCGCGTCTATGTTTGGATCTCTGAATGCATCCGCAAAAGTGGTTTCCAGGGTTTTTGTAAAACCGATTTTGGTTACCGAAAAATACAAGTCAACAGGATTTGATACAGGCGTGTCAAACATGTCCTTCAATTTCTCGGTTGTTTCCGGAGTCAGCCTGGGAAGTTCCAGACCAAAGTTCGCACACAGATCAGAAACAACAACACCGACGCTTCCGGCCAGGGTGATCACTGCTTGACAGAAATCACAGCAATTACAGTGATGACAGCAATCACAGCAATGACAGTGATGACAGCAATCACAGCAATGCCAGTGATTGTT
>JAERRP010000309.1 GCA_016735415.1 Desulfobacterales bacterium
CGATGTGCAGAGCGTAGGTATCGTTCGAAAGTTCGTTGTCGGGTACGTGGTCGTCCGGGGCTTGGGTAGACTTCTCTTTCATGCCGGCGGTCATGCCACCGCCCTGGATCATGAATCCGTCGATCACCCGATGAAAAATTGTACCGTCGTAATGACCCTCGTTCACGTATCGCAAAAAATTGGCGGCCGTATTGGGTGCCTTGGCTTCATCGAGTTCGATCAGGATATCTCCTGCGCTGGTTTCCAGTTTAATCATGGTTTTCTCCTTTTCCGGATCACGTGTACCGGTTGATCATTCAGATTCAATGCCGGCCTCAGCATTTCAAGGCCGCGGGCGTGTTTTGCAGATGCCGTCCCATAGCGAATAAGACACCCGGCTGTCAAGCGGGGAATGGGGAACCCCCGGGCCCCTGGGGTCGGAAGCAGGGCGATCGTATGGAGGGCATCAATGGGCCGACGGCCCCGCCGACGCATGTGGACTACATCACATCCCGTGTTTTGTGAAAGACGATATCAGGCCATTGCTCCATGCAAAACCCGAGCTGCCACTCGCTGGTGGTTAGATATGACAGGCAGCCTTCGGCGTCCCGGGCCAGGTTGATCCGGTTTTCCTTCTCGAATTCCAGCAGTTTTTTGCCGTCTTCACACTCGATCCAGCGGGCCACGTTATACTCGGCCGATTCGTAGACGGCATCCACGCCATCCTCGGCCCTGAGTCGGGCCATGGTGACGTCGAATTGAAGCACCCCTACGGCCCCCAGGATATAATCGCTGCCGGAAACCGGACGGAAGACCTGCACGGCCCCCTCTTCGGACAGTTGCGCCAGTCCTTTATGCAATTGTTTGGCTTTCAGTGGATTCTTGAGCCGCACACGCCGGAAGTGCTCGGGGGCAAAATTGGGAATACCGGTAAATTTCAACAGTTCTTTTTCGGAAAAGGTGTCCCCGATCTTGATGGTGCCGTGATTGTGGATGCCGATGATGTCCCCGGGAAAGGCCTCCACCACGTTTTCCCGGTCCTGCGCCATGAAAATGGTGGCATTGGCGAAGGTAATCTCCTTGCCGATCCGGTGATGAACGACTTTCATGCCCCGGTTGAACTTTCCGGAACAGATGCGGACAAAAGCAATCCGGTCACGGTGGGCCGGGTTCATATTGGCCTGGATCTTGAAGGCAAAACCGGAAAACGCTTTTTCGTAGGGCAATACTTCGCGTGAAACCGCCTGGCGTGCGCCGGGGGACGGGGCCAGTTCCACAAAGGCGTTCAACATTTCCCGGACGCCGAAGTTGTTGACGGCGCTGCCGAAGAAAACAGGGGTCTGGCTGCCCTTGAGGTAGTGCTCCAGTTCAAAGGGGTTGGCGGCACCTTCGAGCAGTTCGATGTCTTCACGCAGTTCGTCGGCCTGACTCCCCAGCAGTTCATCCAGGGCGCTATCGGCCAGGTCCGTGATGACAAGCCCATCATCGTTGCGGGTCTCCCGACCCGGCTCGAAGAGATGCAGTTGTTTGTGATAGAGGTTATAGACGCCCTTGAAACGTTTGCCCATGCCGATCGGCCAGGACAGGGGCGTGCATTCAATTTGCAGCTTATCTTCGATTTCGCCCAGAATGTCGAGCGGCGCCAGGCCTTCACGGTCCAGCTTATTGATAAACGTGATGATGGGGGTGTTGCGCATCCGGCAGACCTCCATCAGCTTTTCCGTTTGCGGTTCCACGCCCTTGGCGCTGTCAATCACCATCAGGGCACTGTCCACCGCCGTCAGGACGCGATAGGTATCTTCCGAAAAATCCTGATGTCCGGGGGTGTCCAGAAGATTGATATCGTAATCCCGGTAGTTGAATTTCATGACCGAAGAGGTGACCGAAATACCTCTTTCCTTTTCAATGGCCATCCAGTCGCTGGTGGCGTGGCGGGCCGCTTTCCGGGCCCGGACGGCACCGGCCTGCTGAATGGCCCCGCCGAAAAGGAGGAGTTTTTCGGTCAGCGTGGTCTTACCGGCATCCGGATGGCTGATGATGCCGAAAGTCCGGCGGCGGTCGATTTCTTTTTGATGATAATATTCCATGGTTTATTGTCGGCGGGCCCGATCAGGGACGCCTCTGACGACGGCCGTCCGGCGGCGGCCGTGCACCCTGTCAGCGACGATGTGCGTTGATCGCCGCCAACGGGCAGTGGACCTTCCCTATGGCCGGTACGACGACCGTTCTCTCACCCGGCGGTACGCCATTGGACCACCGGGCGGCGGTTCGCCTCGATTTATTCGTCAATTGGATGGGTCGCGCTGGTTGACGGCCATGCAAGAACTGCCGCCGTCTTCAGGAAAGGACGCCCTCGGGCCGGTTTTGCACTAGGCGATTTTCACATCAGGTTGGCCTTTGCGGCGGCGGATCACCCGGTGTCCGGTGGTCGTTCGGCGCAGCGTCTGTTTTACATTCGAGGTGGCGTCGGCTGTTTTGAGCAGCTGCCGCAGTTGGGCTTCAATCTTTTTAATCTTAGCTTCGTCCATAATCCTTCACTTGGTTAATGGTTAATGCCATTCCGGGCCGATTTCTGCCATTTTTCGGGAAGGTTCCCGCGGCCAGGGCCTGGTCAGGCTAAAAAAAATCCGCCCATTTCGAGCGAATCGATAATTTTTTTATCCGTTTTTTATCCGGGTAAGGGGTACCGCACCTTGAAGTTAGTTTGCCAATTATATCAGAATTTCGGGTTATGCAAGCTTAAAATGCATAATTCGGCCGCAGACCTTTCGCGTTGGGCGGTATACGTTCGTTATCGGCATCACGGAGGGATTCTTTAGGACCTTTTTTAAAGAATGTCAGCCACTGCGGCCGATGGCCCTGGCGGGGGCGGATTTCATTCCGTCTCGGTAATCCTTCTCAGATAGCAAAAGAGCTTGCGTGAAGCGCCGGGGCCCTTCCCTTCCCGGGCTTCCCGACGGGCGTTGCGTGCCAGTTGTGTGAGCTGCTGGCGATCCGCATCCGGACAACGGGCCAGAATTGCCTCGACAAGTTCATGGTTGCCTTCTCTGAGAGCATCCCGCCAGGTTTCGAGACGCTTGAAGGCCAGCGCTTTCTTTAGATCCCCGCGCCTGAAATTGTCCAGGGCCTGCCTGATGGGCGCGGTGTCGATGCGCCGCATGAGCGCACCGATATACTTCAGCTGCCGACGGCGGGCGCCGTGCGGCCGGGTTCGGCGGGCCAGTTTCACCGCCTCGCGCAGCTCGACGGGTAAATCTATCGCGGCGATCTGCTCCGGCGCCAGGGCCACCAGGGTTTCCCCTAGTTCCTGCAGGGCCTGGTCCTCCTTCTTCATGCGGGTACGACTTAATGGCTTTTGATCCATTATTTCACCGGGCCGTTTGGCAACGGTTCCTGCGGCTGCCAAGCTGGCCACAGGCCGCCATCAGATCCCGGCCGCGGGGGACGCGTTTTTGAACGTTGATGCCGCCATCGATGAGCTTTTGCCGAAACTGCTCCATTTCGCCGTCCGTCGGGGAGCGGTAAGGCAATGATATACCGGGGTTGAAAGGAATCAGGTTGATTTTGGCACGTAGCGGTGCCAGCCAGTCGGTCAGGGCCGTCACACATTCATCGCCGTCGTTGATGCCGGGGATCAGCACGTAGGCCACCATGAGATCATAACCCTTTTTCAAAGGATAGGCCTTGAGGGCGCTCTGAAGACGGTCCAGGGGCGTGATGCGGTTCAGGGGCATCAGCCGCGCCCGCAAGGCATCGTAAGGGGCATTGAGGGAAACCGCCAGTTTCAGATGGGGCATCCCCCGTTGCGCCAGTTTCTCGATACCGTCAATGAGGCCGGCGGTGGAAACGGTAATGTGGCGCTGGGCGATATCCAGACCCCGCTGGTCGCTCAACACCTGCACCGCCTGGATGACGTTATCGAAATTGTCGAAAGGCTCCCCCATACCCATAAAAACAACGTTGCGCACCTCCCGGCCGTAGCGGCGACGGGCCGTATACACCTGCCCCACAATCTCTTCGACCGTAAGCTGCCGCACCAGCCCCATGCGGGCGGTTTCGCAGAAACGGCATCCCATCCGGCAGCCGGCCTGGCTGGAGACGCAGACCGTATGATGGGTTTCCATCGGCAGAATCACCGACTCGATTCGCTGGCCGTCCTTCAGTTCGGTCACGAATTTAACCAGGCCCTCTTGGCAGACTTCGTCCACCACCGCACCGGGCGCAAATACCAGATCCCTTTCAAGCCTGTCCGTCAGACCGGGGGAGGCCCCGATGGCAGGGGACTGCCACGCTTCCGGATTCAGGTTCTTGTAGAATTCACGATAGAGGGCACCGGCCAGAAAGGGGCCCTTGCCATATCGCGCGGCAAAGGTCTCGACAAGATTGGTGTATGTCAGCGCTAACAGTCGCATTCAGTTGTTACCGTCCCATCAGGCGGCATCGGTGCGCCCTGAGGTCATCGGAAAATCGTCACAGATCAGTCTCTTGCTCGATCTGGGCAGGCTCACACGCCAGCTGTTCCATTTCGACGGCAAGCTTCTCAAAGCGATCCACGATATGTCGACGCTGTTTCAGTGTCAATGACTCGGAAAGCTTTTCCAGGAAATGAAAGGTCAGGCGCTTATTGATGTCGATCTTTTCCTGGTAGGGTGGATCACGGAGCTTGTCCGGACGCGCCAGCAGGTCAATGAACCGGCGCTGAAAGTCTTGGTCCTGGTGGCGCTGGTTGAGCCGGTGGTGTAGCGCCTCCTGAAAACGTCGACGATGCGCCAGCCAGGCTTCGGCGGTTTCCTCCAGCCGGCCGGCCCATTCCGCCATCAGCCCTTTCTGGGTCTTCGTCAGTGGTCCCGTCCAGTAGGCAATGCGTTTCTGCATCCGTTTCTGCCGATTCCGACGGCGCGCCGCGGGGGGTGGATCTACATATTCGCGCTGCAGGTCAAGGTTCGTTTTCTCGAGGTTCTCAAAAAGCGTGTCGACCTGTACGTCTGTGGCGGTGGCCAGGATCGCCACGGCATCCGGTCCGACCTGGTGGACCAGATCAATCCCGTATTGTTTCAGCTGATCAAGGTGGTCAGCCCAACGCGCGGCGGCTACGGGCTGGCCTGGTATGCTCAGGTCGTCACGCAGTTGCCGCAGGAAATCCGCATAGCGGGACATCTGCGTGCGACAGTGCCATTCCAGCTGATACGCAAGCCGGGGGCCGGCCAGCTGGTCGTTCTGCTGTGTGTTGAGCGCGATGTAGTCCTCGACATACCAGGGAATGAGCCAGTCGAGGTTGGTATACATCCAGCGGGGACCGCAGGCCATCAGCAGCACCATAGTGCTTATCACGAAAATCAGTTTACGCATTTAACAAATTAAAAAGGATCGAAACGGATTTCAAGGCCGGCAGGGGGCATCGTCAGGCCGGAACACGGTAAAAACGCCGGTACGGATTCATGCCCCCTGGCGGAAGGGCGACCGGTATTGGCAGGCGATCTGACATTTTACGACATTTTTTTGACAATTATTGTTCCGCGACGCACGGCAATAAAGAATCCAACGGGTGTCAAGGTTTTGAAATCGCCCTCGCGGGCCATGGTATTGATCTACAACCAATTGTAAT
>JAERRP010000413.1 GCA_016735415.1 Desulfobacterales bacterium
GGCTGCGGCCAGTCCTTTTCTGATAAGCGACACGTAAGAGGATGCTCGGCATTGACCGCCGGTCTGGGTCAGAATAACAGCGGTATTTTCAGGATCGTAGCGGCCGGATTTGAAAGCCTTGATAATATCGCCGGCAACCAGGATAGAGGGGTAGCACATGTCGTTGTTGATGGTTTTAAGACCCCATTCAACCGAGGCCCTATCCTGGGGTGGGAGGACTTCAACCCGGTAACCGAGGGGCCTGAAAGCAGACGGGATCAGCGGTGAATAAAGGGGTGAAAAATAGGGGGCAATCAGGATTCTCTTTTTGTTTTCGTCCACAACCGCCCGATCTGTTCTCATTATGCCGGCCCCTATGGCCCTCGTTTTACCGTTTTTTTCTTTCACCGCCTCCAGCATGGAGCGCAGTCTGATCCTGACGGCGCCCAGGTTGGCGATTTCATCGATCTTGATCAAGGCATGGATTTTGCCACCGCAACGCAAAATTTCTTTGACCTCGTCGGTTGAAACCGCATCCGGCCCACAGCCAAAAGAGGTCAACTGAACCATTTGGGCATTGGCCGTGTTCGTTACCCACTCGGCCGCTGCGTACAGTCTGTTTGCATAGCTCCACTGGGTCAGGACATTGACACCCTCCAGTGAGACGGCATCTGCATTTAAGGGAACAGCCGTTTCACTGATGACATCCACTCCCAGTTCCGTCAACAGAATCGGAATACCGTGGTTGATAAGCGGGTCCACATGATAGGGTCGGCCGGCAAGAACAACTGTTGTCCGTCCCCCGGCATCCGCCTTCCTTAGCTGCGTCTTCGCCATGGACCTGAGTTGTTTCTTGTAATCCGATTGTGCCGCCATCCCCTTTTCGACGCCTTTTGACACCGTCCGGTAATTGATTCCAGACTGATTGAAGAATAAATAAAGCTGATCCTTCAGCAGATTGAAATCCTTAAAGCTGATAACCGGGTTATCCAGGGGAATTCCAAATTTCCGCTCGGGGTTAACAGCACTTTTCAGCAAGTCAGGATATCCGGTAACCACCGGGCAATTATAAGTATTCAAAGCATTTTCGTATTCTTCCTGCTCATAGACCACGGTAGGGTAGAATATCCGCTCGACTTTTTTTCCAACAAGGTCGAAAATGTGACCATGGGCAAGCTTGGCGGGAAAACAGATGTTTTCCGACATGACAGTGGCGGATCCCTTTTCGTAAAGGTTGAAACCGGATTCAGAAGAGAGAACCAGCCTGAACCCGCACGTGGTCAAAAAGGCACACCAGAAGGGAAAGTTTTCATACATGTTCAGGCAGCGGGGAATACCGTAGGTGAGAATCGGCTCGCCTTCGGGTTCCATGTCTCGTTCAAACAAGAGCTTTATCTGATCATCGATCAGGTTCTTTCCTTTGCGTTGTACATCCGGATTGTTGCTGAAACACCGCTCGCATCGGTTCCCCGTATAAAAATGATTTCCGTTGTTGAAAGTCAGCTTCAAAACAGTACACCTGTTTTCGCATCCCTTGCAGCGGATTTCCTTTTTTGAAAAATCACTTCCCATCGCCAACTTTTCGAGGAACAAACCATTTGCCTGCTGCAATCCTGTTGGCGTCTCTGAACTCTGAAGTGGTGTTTGATGTAGAGTCGTAAGTTCCATAAGATTCGCGCGATGATTTGAAAGGGCTGTCAGGGCCGCACCGTATGCGCCCATCAACTCGGAAATATCCGGTCTCTCAACTTCCTTGTTCAGCAGTATCTCCAATGCCCGCAATACGGCTGGATTCCGAAAAGTTCCGCCCTGAACCACAATTTTGTTCCCCAGGACATCGACGTCCTTTAGCTTCAGCACCTTGTACAGGGCATTTTTAATAACCGAATACGCCAAACCGGCCGAAATATCGGAGACGGTCGCTCCTTCCCGAAGGGCCTGCTTCACTTTGGAGTTCATGAAGACGGTGCAACGGGTTCCCAGGTCAAAGGGTGCATTGTTATCGCAAGCAGTTTCGGCGAATTCCTGAACACTGTATCCCAGCGAACGGGCAAAAGTCTCAATAAAGGAACCGCATCCTGATGAACAGGCCTCATTGATCTGAATTTCAGCCACGGCCTGATCATGGATATAGATCGCCTTCATGTCTTGCCCACCGATATCCAGAATAAAAGAGACATCCGGTTCAAAGCGCCGCGCCGCCCGGTAATGCGCCATGGTTTCAACCACGCCGTCATTCAATCCAAAGGCGGCTCTTATAAGGCTTTCACCATAGCCGGTGGCAGCCGTTCTGACGATCCGCGGGTGAAAGCCGACAGAAATAAACTTTTCGCTGAATTCGGCCAGTCCCTTTTTTACCGCCTGGACGGGATCGCCGTTGTTGGAGCCGTAATAGCCCAGAACCAGTTTGCCTTCCTCATCGACCAGGACGATCTTGGTGGTGGTTGATCCGGAATCCAGGCCTAAAAAAAGATCTTTTTCTTTTGCCTCAGGCAGGTCAATCCTGGGAACCCGCTTCCGCGCATGCCTTTTTTGCCATATCTCAAATTCGCACTTGCTTGCAAACAGGGTGGGCAGCCTTTCGGTGCCGCTGTTGGTTACACGGCTGAGGCCATTCTCGGACACGGATAAAAAATTGCTGATCCGGCCCCGACATGGTTTGCCATTGCGCACCATGGCCGCTCCCATGGCGGGAATCAGTTCCGGATGATCCGGAATGACCAGGTCATCCGGATGCCCAATGCCAAGCAGATTTGCAAAGGCTTTCCGCAGGTTCGGATAAAACGTCAGCGGGCCGCCCCCCATAAGTATTTTTCTTTGAATATCCCGCCCACGGGACAAGGCGGTGATCACCTGAAGGGCAACCGAATGAAATACAGAAGCCGCAACATCTTCCCTGGATACATGACGGCTTAGCAGAGCCTGAACATCGGTTTTGGCAAAAACGCCGCACCGGGATGCAATCGGATAAATATTGGTGGATTTTCCGGCCAGAGCGTTCAGTTCCGATACATCAATATCCAGAAGAACTGCCATTTGATCAATGAAAGCGCCGGTGCCCCCGGCGCAGCTGCCGTTCATCCGGATATCGGGACGACCATTGTCGTCGAAAAATATGATTTTGGAGTCTTCGCCGCCGATTTCGATAAAAGTCCTGACGCCCGGAAAGAATTTTCCAATGAAGTGAGCAGAGGCCACCACTTCCTGCACAAATGGCAGCCCGAAAACTTCGGCCGCGCCCATACCGGCAGATCCGGTAACCGCCAAATCAAGTTCCACGTCGCCAAGCTCCTCAAGGGCCTCCTTGAGAATGTCCCGTGTTGTTTCCACGGTTTTGCCCTGATGACGGCCGTAGCGGGAAAAAACCATGCCGCCTTCTTCATCCAGGACCACCGCCTTGGCCGTTGTTGAGCCTATGTCGATCCCTGTAAAATAGAGATTGTCTGCCTTTTCTGTCATCTCTGTTTATCTCCTGATTCCGAACCAACGCAACCGGCGGCCGCCTTTGCGGGTTTGTCTTGTTTCTTAACGTTCAAATAATCTCTTACAGAGCAAAATGTATCCACCAGTGAAACGACAAGCGACTCCACATAACGCGGTGGTACAACGGTAAGCGGCCACATGTGTTTTTTGATAATATCCTCTTCTTTTTCAGTAAGGAGGGTTATTTTGCGCGCATTCTTAAGCGCGATATTGTGGTGCCGGAAAC
>JAERRP010000040.1 GCA_016735415.1 Desulfobacterales bacterium
AGCTTGTATTTGATTTCGATAAAGCTGAGGCCTTCGTCCGATTCCAGCCGCATGCGATAGCTCTCAGCCTTGATCATGCGGTTGACGCTGAAATGCCTTCCGTAATCCCTTAAAAAGGGAATGTATTCAATACGGGTCAACCATTCAGCGTTATTTACGAGCTGGGCTTTATCATCACTGAAGTCGATAAAACGACTCAGTTGCTTTTTCAGGGCCACGACATTTTTTTTCACATCCTCAATGGTCAGGATCTGCCGCATCTCCATTTTACCACTCGGGTCACCAACCAGTCCCGTACCGCCCCCCACCAGCGCAATCGGCCGGTGTCCATTGCGCTGCATGTGGGCCAGGGCCATGATCGGCACCAAACTGCCAATATGAAGGCTGGATGCCGTAGGGTCAAAACCGATATAGCAGGACACCGGGCCACTATTGACGTGGTCCCGCAGTTCCTGATCATGGGTTTTGTTCTCAACAAAACCACGCTCTTCCAGTATATCGATAACATTTTTCATCGTGTTTAATTTCCGACCTGTTTTTTCAATTTCAGTACCCATGGTGTTCCGTCGGCGGCCCGCAAACCGCCACCTTATTTGTTTGCGTATTCGACGGCCCGTGTTTCACGAATGACGGTGACTTTGATTTGACCGGGGAAGGTCAGCGCTTCTTCGATTTTTTTTACGATATCACGACTCAGCAATACCGCCTGCTCATCAGAAATGATATTGCTTTCAACGATAACCCGCAATTCACGCCCGGCCTGAATCGCATAGGTATTGCCGACGCCTTCAAACGATTTGGCGATACCCTCCAAATCTTCCAACCGTTTGATATAGTTTTCCAACAGTTCTTTGCGCGCCCCGGGGCGGGCACCGGATAGACTGTCGGCCGCTTGGACCAACAGGGCATAGACACTGCTGGGCGGCACGTCCTCATGATGTGCCGCAATGGCATGGACGACCTTGGATGATTCCCCCATTTTCTTGGCTAATTTTGAACCGATCAAGGCATGGGGCCCCTCGACTTCATGGTCGATGGCTTTGCCGATATCGTGAAGCAGCCCCATGCGGCGCGCCAGCTTTTGATTCAAATTGAGTTCCGCAGCCATAATGCCTGCTAGAAATCCGACTTCGACGCTATGCTGCAAAACGTTCTGGGCATAGGAAGTTCTAAATTTGAGCTTCCCCAGATGCCGGATCAGATCATTGTTGAGATTATGCACCCCGAGTTCAAAAGCAGCCTGTTCGCCCGCCTCCTTGATGGTTTTTTCCACTTCCTGGGTTACCTTTTTGACGACATCCTCAATACGGGCCGGATGAATGCGACCGTCAGCAATCAAGCGCATCAACGACAGCCGGGCTATTTCGCGCCGAACCGGATTAAAACCGGACAATATAACGGCTTCGGGGGTGTCATCAATGATCAGATCAATTCCTGTAGCCGCCTCAAGGGCGCGGATGTTGCGACCTTCACGGCCAATGATCCGGCCCTTCATTTCGTCACTGGGCAGTTGCACCACGGATACGGTCCGTTCCGCCACAAAATCGCCGGCATAGCGTTGAATCGCGGTGGCCGTAATTTTTTTGGCTTTTTTTTCAGCGTCTTCCTTGGCCTCGTTTTCGATCCGCTTGATCAGTTTGGCGCCTTCATAACGGGCCTCATTCTCCATGGCGCGCAGCAGTAAATCTTTGGCCTGGTCAGCGGTCAGACCGGAAATTTTCTCAAGCTGTTGTTTCTGTTCCTCAATAAGATGGTTGTACTTGTTTTCCTTTTCCTGGATACGATTCTCACGCTTGGTAAGCCTTCGCTCCCTATGACCGATATCACCTTCCCGCTTATCGAGCTGCTCGGTTTTACGGTCGAAAACCTCTTCCTTCTGCATCAACCGCATCTCGCGGTCTTTCAATTCCCGACGCATTTCTTTGATTTCACTGTCGAACTCACTTTTCATTCTGAAAAGCGAGTCCTTGGCCTCGATTTTGGCTTCCTTCAGTAACGTGTTGGCGGATCGATGGGCGTCCTTAAACACTTTGGCAGCCTCATCCTCCACCGCCTTGATGTTTTGGGCCGATATTTTCCCTTTAACCCAAAATGCAATGGCGAAACCGAGGGCGAATAACACCCCACCAACCAGGATATATTCGATCATTAACTTCCTCCTATTTTATCTTATTTAGGCGATGCGCCCTGTTTAAACAAAGGCGGCACCGTTAAGCGGATCAAAAGAGCTCCCGCCCCAAGGGACGAAATCTCTACAAATTCCCTCCGAAAAACGCCACGGGCAGCTTTTGGGCATTATCCAATCCGGAATATTACCGAACAGGAGCAATCGCGCTGTTCGCAGATTGCCCAAAGGATCCATGCCCAACGGGCAGAGCAATGGCACCTTACTGGCACCGGGTACAGCCCCCATCAAAAGGGATTTCGGATATTTACCTGACCGAAGGGAAAAATGGCGCAATTCCCAGTTATAGGAATTCAGAGGAAGGTTTAAGGTCTGCGAAGAACGGTAAGGCAACCGCGGCAATACCCCTCAAACGAGGGAAAAGTTCCGGTTGCGATTGGGTTGAGGAACCCCCTGCACTGTGCCGTGTTGGCAGTTCTTTGAACCATGGGTCCAAAGGGGGGGGCCATATGGAATCATTAGGCTTTTCTGTACAAGCAGAACTTGCTCACCGAAACCAGGGACAGCTCCCATATTATGAATTGTTGGGTCAAAGAGTTACTTTCAATCACGAACACGGCAGGGGGAATCGGTCTAATCGGTGACCTGAACACCTCTTACCGGAAGAAAAGCATCGACGGATTGGCGCATTGGCATTGATTTCTAGTCAGGGGCGATGCGTCCGTTGGACAATGAATCGTTACCCCGCCCTTCACCCGGCGACAGGCCCTTGCCTGGCCATGGGGTGACCACTGCTTTCCAAAAGGCTGTATAGCCTTTCAGTTTGTTCCGATATGCGATTGGACATTTCAGTCAACTGTTGTTTGAGGTGCATATGCTCGCTGCTGATATTCAAAGCGGCCTGCAACAATAGGACAAATTGACTGTTACCCGCCAGACTGCTGCTCTGGCCGGCATCTATTTTTCGCACTTCCTGCGTCAGGAATTCGGCAACTACCTTGGGATCGGTTATCCCGGCATCGGCTTTAAATGTGTAGGATTGCCCAAACACATCTATGGTGATCAATTGTTCCAAATAACAAACCCAGCCGTATGCATTATGCTTGCAAAGCAGAAATCAGTCCTGCGCTTCCGTGATATCCTCAAGGCGTTTGAGCAGATTGTCGATACGGGAACGAATCTGCGCCTTCTCCTCCGTGCCCCTCTGTTCTGCCTCTACCTTCTTTCGAAGTTCCTCCTCTAATTTTTCAACTCTGGATATCAGTTCTCTATTTTGGGTTTCTTTCTCCCTGCAAATTTGAATAAGATCTTCCAGCCTTTTTTCAATGGCTTCAAACTGCTTCAGAATATTTCCATCCTCCAAAGCGCACCTCTCGCAATTCTAGTTAGTATTATATGTTAGGAAAATTAAAGTCAAGCCATATCCCTATGGAATTTCTCAATAATTACCCGATGATGATGCAATGGCCCTAAATCCGATGATGAATGCAACAGGGGTAAATTCCCAGTAAAAAAAGCAGCCAAAAAAAATCGGGCTGCTTTTTTACCTTAGAATGGGGTACGGTCAATCCACAATTTCACACCGATTGTCTTTACCCCCTGGTTCCAGCCAGCATGACGCGGGCCAGGGCACGATCCAAAGAGGCCTTGGCACGCTGGTAATCCATATCTTCCGTTTTGGTTTCGATACGTTTCTCGGCGCGTTCCTGGGCGGAACGCGCACGCTCGATATCGATATCGGAACGTTTTTCAGCGGATTCAGCCAGTACCGTGACCTTATCCGGCAGGGCCTCGGCAAATCCCCCACTTACAAAGACATAACGTTCGGTTCCCTGGGTATCCGTATACCGGATGGTTCCCAGTTTGAGCGAGGTCATAAAGGGCGTATGGCCGACCAGAACACCGAACTCCCCCAACTCACCCGTCGCCACGATGATCTGAGCCTCTTCATTGACCACTTCCTTTTGCGGGGGCACAACTTCCAGTCGCATGTTTCCAGCCATAATATCCCCTCTATTGATTAGGCTTCTGCCATTTCCCTGCCCGCTTCAAGGACTTCCTCAATCCCGCCCTTCATATAGAAGGCCTGCTCGGGAACGTCATCATGCTTGCCGTCGACAATTTCCCGGAAAGCCCGCACCGTATCTTCCACCTTGACGTACTTGCCGGGTTTACCGGTAAAGGTTTCGGCCACGTGGAAAGGCTGGGACAGGAAACGCTGCATCTTGCGTGCTCGTTGCACCGGCAGTTTATCCTCGTCGGAAAGCTCTTCCATACCGAGGATGGCAATGATGTCCTGCAGCTCTTTGTATTTCTGCAGCATCTGCTGAACCTCACGGGCGGTTTGATAATGCTCGTCACCGATAACGGACGGATCGAGAATACGCGAGGTTGAATCCAGCGGATCCACGGCGGGGTAAATCCCGAGTTCGGCAATCTGACGCGAAAGAACCACGGTTCCGTCCAGATGGGCAAAGGTGGTCGCCGGCGCCGGGTCGGTCAAGTCGTCCGCAGGAACGTAAACACACTGCACCGCGGTAATGGAGCCCTTGGTGGTGGAGGTGATGCGTTCCTGCAGGCCGCCGAGGTCGGTGCCCAGGGTCGGTTGATAACCAACGGCCGACGGCATACGACCCAGAAGGGCGGACACTTCGGAACCGGCCTGGGTGAATCGGAAAATGTTGTCGATAAAAATCAGCACGTCCTGGCCTTCTTCATCACGGAAATATTCAGCACAGGTCAGGGCGGAAAGAGCAACGCGGGCACGGGCCCCCGGCGGCTCGGTCATCTGGCCGTACACCAGAGCGGCCTTGGGCAGAACGCCCGAGTCTTTCATCTCGTGGTAAAGGTCGTTCCCTTCACGGGTGCGCTCACCCACACCGGCGAACACGGAAATACCGCCGTGCTGCATGGCGATGTTGTTGACCATTTCCATCATGATAACGGTCTTGCCGACGCCCGCGCCGCCAAACATACCCATCTTGCCGCCGCGGGGAAAAGGCACCAGCAGGTCGATCACCTTGATGCCGGTTTCCAGCACGTTAACCTCAACGTCCTGATCCGTAAATTTGGGCGCCAGACGATGAATCGGCAGCATCTTTTCATGGCTGACCGGGCCGAGGCCGTCCACCGGCCGTCCGACAACGTTGAGTACGCGCCCCAGGCTGGCTTCGCCGACCGGCATCATAATCGGAGCGCCGGAATCCTTAACCGGCATCCCGCGAACCAGACCGTCGGTGACGTCCATGGCGATAGTGCGGACCACATTGTCACCCAGATGCTGGGCCACCTCGATGACCAGGTTGTCTTCCTCGTCACTGATCGTCGGATTGCTAACGAAAAGTGCCGTCAAAATCGTCGGCAGCTTGCCCTGTTCGAACTCCACGTCAACGACAGGACCCAAGACCTGCGTTATTTTGCCAATGTTCTCAGCCATCTATTCCTCCTGTTGTCGCTATCGCAAAAATTTCATTTAGCCCTTTAACGCCTCGGCGCCGCCGACGATATCCATCAAGTCTGCCGTAATGGCGGTCTGACGGGCTTTATTGTAAGCCAGGGTAAGGTTATCGATCATGTCATTACAAGCCTTGGTGGCGTTATCCATGGCCGTCATGCGGGCGGCATGCTCACTGGTGGATGTTTCCAGAAGTGCGCTGTAAATCTGCACGTAAACATTTCGCGGCAGCAATTCGCCCAGCAGTTCGTCAACGCTCGGCTCACAGATGTGCTCGGCCTGATAGAGCTGATCGCCGGCCTCTTCCGCTTCTCCCGTTTCAATGGGCGGGATAGGCAGAAGCTGCTGAACGCCAGGCACCTGCTTTCCCATGTTGATGAACTCAGCGTAGATCACATAAACCTCATCGTATTCCCCACTGAGAAATCCATCCACCAGCTGGCGGCCGGAAGTGGAGGCCACGCTGAAATCAAAAGTCGCCCCCACAACACCCAGGTATTCCGTCCGGATGTCCATTTTTCCCTTTCGGCTCCAATCACGCCCCTTCTTACCAAAATTGGTAAAGGAAAAAACCACATCTTCGCCGGCCTTTTCCTTAATCAATGCTTCGGCTTTTTCAATCAGGTTCATGTTGAAGCCGCCGCAGAGCCCGCGATCGGAGGTGCACACAACGACATGAATCTTATTGACCACCTCTCTGGGGATCAGCAGGGGACTGGCTTCTTCGCCCGCCTTTTCCGCCAAGCTGCCGAGCACTTCCGCAAACTTGCCGGCATAGGGTCGGAAGGCATCCAGACTCTGCTGCGCACCGCGCAGCCGCGAAGTTGCCACCATGTTCATGGCTTTGGTGATCTGCTTGGTTTTTTTAACGGCTTTTATTTTCAGTTCAACGTCTTTTAGTGTTGGCATACCCTAATCCCGTTTAACGTTAGCGGGTTTCAATCCCGAGCAGTCTCACTTGATGGTGTCTTTGAATTCATCGCCGTAAGCCGTCAGGGCTTCACCCATCAGTTTATCCAGATCGTCGGTGATTTCCTGTTTTTCCTTCAGGCCGTCAAAAACCTGCGGGAAACGATCTTCGATAAACTTGTACAGGCCCGCCTCACTACCCCTAACAT